>SLAT01000200.1 GCA_007126715.1 Roseinatronobacter sp. | reverse complement strand
TGGTAGCGGAGGAGGGACTTGAACCCCCGACACGCGGATTATGATTCCGCTGCTCTAACCAACTGAGCTACTCCGCCACATTCTTGCGCCGTTTATTCGAGCGCTCGTGCAGCGTCAAGACCCGATCTTGAATGCGTCGGCGCGAGCGTCAAAAGTGTTTTTACACCCAGATTGCCATTTCGCTCAAGTTTCGGTCCGTTGGGGGATGTCAAATTCTGGCGCTGCAAGCTCGAACCCCGAAAATAAAAACCCCGGCGACACTGTGCATCCGACAAGTGTCCACTCACCAAGCGAGCGTGCGGCTTGCCAATGATGTGCCGGTATAATGGCTTGCGGGCTGTGACCTGTATTCAGGTCGGCACCCAGAATGAAGCGTTCGGCGGGGCCGGTATCTTGCTTTGCGCAAAGCAGTTCCAGCGGGGCGCCGGCATGGAAATGCCATATTTCGGCGGCGTCGACACGATGCCAATGGCTGCGCTCGTCTTGTTTCAGAAGGAAAAGAATGGCGGTGCCTGCCGGGCGCGTGCCCGGGTCAGCCTCGGCTACCCATGTCTGACGATACCAGCCTCCTTCTGGATGCCGCGCTAGCGAAAAATGCTCAATAATCTCGGCGGCGGTCATCATTGCGCTCTTTCCTCAGGTATCAAATGGCACAAAGCCGTTAAACAGGGTCTTCTGCAAGTTTGAATACAGGCTCCATCCGCCCGAGGATATCTGCCGCCAAATGGCATTTGATCTGATGGCCGCCTTCAAGCGCGCGCATGGGCGGCACTTCAGTGTCGCACAGACCGCCCGGCACCTCGGATTTCCAGCGGCAGCGGGTCTGGAAGGGGCAGCCGGGTGGCGGGTTCATGGCTGAAGGTATGTCGCCGTCCAGCACGATACGCTTTTTTATAATTGATGTATCGGCAATCGGCACTGCTGACAGCAGCGCCTCGGTATAGGGGTGGTAGGGGGGCGCAAAGACCTGATCGGTGGTGCCCAGTTCGACCACATGGCCCAGATACATGACCATCACGCGATCAGACAGATAGCGCACAATGCTCAAGTCATGGCTGATGAACAACAATGTGGTTCCGTTCTGGCGCTGGATGTCCATCAACAATTCGGTCACAGCTGCTTGCACCGACACATCCAGCGCCGAGACGGGCTCATCCGCGACCACCACCTTGGCATCACCCGCGAAAGCGCGGGCAATGCCGACGCGCTGTTTCTGGCCCCCTGACAACTGGCGCGGCATCCGCGTGGCGAATTCACGCGGCAGTTTCACCAGATCCAACAGTTCAAGCATTCGGTTTTCACGCTCTGCCGTCGTCTTGCCGATCTTGAAAATCTCCAATGCCCGGACAATTTGCGCGCCCACACTCATGGATGGGTTCAGCGTATCGAAGGGGTTCTGAAACACCATCTGCAAAGACGAGACGGCATCGGTGTTGCGCTGCTGGATGGGTGTGGACTGGACGTTTTCATCAAACAGCATGATCTTGCCGCTGGTCGCGGTCTCCAGCCCCATCAGTACCTTGGCGAAGGTAGATTTGCCGCACCCGGACTCGCCCACGATCGCCAGTGTCTCGCCCGCGCGCGCATCGAAGCTGAGTGTCTCATTGGCTTTGACGACCTTGGTATCACCGCCGGAAAACAGGCTGGAGGCGGCGACCTCGTAATATTTGCGCACGTCATCCATGCGCAGGACAACCTCGCCGATTTCTGTCGGAGCAACGTTCTTGTCCGAACTCCAGGCCGCGCTCCAATCTATTTCATCGACGCGCAGGCAGCGGCTTTCATGACGGTCGTCGCCGTCAATGCCTGCCATTGGAATGTCGCGTCCATCGCACTGACCTTTGACGAAATAATCACAGCGAGGGCCGAAATTGCAGCCCGGCGGGCGCTCGTGCGGCAACGGAAAATTGCCGGGAATGGCACGCAGGGGGCGCGCGCCCTTATCCGCTGAAGGCAGCGGGATCGCGCGGAACAGGGCTTGGGTATAGGGGTGGCGCATGCGGTTGAACACGTCGCGAATATTGCCAGTCTCGACTGCTTCGCCGGAATACATGACGCATAGGCGGTTGCATGTTTCCATGACCAGCCCAAGGTTATGGCTGATGAACAGCATCGAGGTGCCGTATTTGCGCCCCAACTCCTTGACCAGATCAACAATCCCGGCCTCGACCGTGACATCCAGCGCGGTTGTCGGTTCATCAAGGATCAGCAGCGCAGGGTTGGCCATCAGCGCCATTGCAATCACAATGCGTTGCTGTTGCCCGCCCGACAGTTGGTGCGGATAGGCGTCCAGAATGCGGTCAGGGTCGGGCAGGCGCACATCGGCGACAAGCAGGCGCGCGCGGGCGCGGGCCTCGCCCTCGCGCATGTTCTGATGGATCATGGGCACTTCCATCAACTGCCGCCCGATCTTCATCGCGGGGTTCAGGCTGGCCATTGGTTCCTGATAGATCATCGCAATTTCTGATCCGCGCAGCTTGGCTAGCTCTCGCGCGCTCATGGTGTTCAGGTCGCGCCCCTTGAACTTGATTGTCCCCCCCACGATGCGACCGTTCACACCCAGATCCTGCATCACGCCAAGCGCGACGGTGGATTTACCGCAACCGGATTCGCCCACCAGCCCCATCGCTTCGCCGGGCATGATGGTGCAGGAAAAATCCATCACGGCGGGGATCTCGCGCAGGCGGGTGAAGAAGGAAATCGAGAGGTTCTCGATCTCCAGAATGGGTTGCGTCACGTCGCGGTCAGACATGGTGTTTTCCCTTCTGGCGGATCATGGCGAAAGCGCAATCGCGGCCCAACACGGAACCGCCTGCGCTCTGGGGGGTTTTATCTTCAAGCGAAACGGAGATTGAAACATGCCAATTCTACTCTGGCTTCTGGGTGTGCCCCTGTCAGCCATTATCCTGCTGCTGCTGTTTGGTGTTATCTGATTCAGGGCCAGCCCACAGTGACGTGACATGACAAAGTTTGAACCGGGGCGCGCCCACGCATGGGGGC
>SLAT01000329.1 GCA_007126715.1 Roseinatronobacter sp. | reverse complement strand
ATAACAGAGCGGAAAGTCAGAAACGCGATGGGGTGGCAGGAGATGATTTCGAAGTCTGGAATCCGGAATCTGGGGGCTGTCATACTTGTTGTGGCGGCAGTTTCCGCTTGCAACCGAAATACCGGACCCGACGAATCCTTGGCAGGTTTTTCGGCAGAAGAAATTTTTCAGCGTGGCGAATATGAATTGGAAACCTCGCGGCGCAGCGCTTCATCGCTACGGTATTTTCAGGAAATAGAGCGCCTTTATCCTTATACGGAATGGTCGCGTCGTGCCTTGATCATGCAAGCCTACGCACATCATCGCGCACGCGAGTATGAAGAAAGCCGCGCCGCAGCCCAGCGGTTCCTCGACACCTACCCTTCAGATGAAGACGCGCCCTATGCCGCCTATCTGCTGGCGCTGTCCTTTTATGACCAGATCGACGAGGTCGGGCGCGATCAGGGCGTGACCTTTCAGGCATTGCAACATCTGCGCCGCCTGATCGAGCAATACCCCGACACCGATTACACCCGCTCTGCCATTCTGAAATTCGAGTTGGCATTTGACCATCTGGCCGCCAAAGAGATGGAGATCGGGCGCTATTACCTGGGGCGCGGCAATTTCAATGCCGCCGTCAACAGATTCCGTGTCGTTGTCGAGGATTTCCAGACATCCACCCACACACCCGAAGCGCTGCACAGACTGGTGGAAGCGTATCTGTCACTGGGGCTGCGCGACGAGGCACAGACAGCCGCAGCCATTCTTGGCTACAACTTCGAGGCAAACCCGTTCTATCAGGACAGCTTCCGCTTGCTTCGCGGTCAGGGGTTGGAGCCTGAGGCGCGCGGCGAAGGGTGGTTGCGCACGATTTACCGGCAGGCCTTGCGTGGCGACTGGATCTGATTGCGCACAACATTTTCACGCAAGGGGCTGAGCAAACATAATGCTCTTGTCGCTCGACATCCGCGATGTGCTGATAATTGACCGACTGGAGCTTCGCTTTCAGCCAGGGCTGAATGTATTGACCGGCGAAACTGGCGCGGGCAAGTCCATCTTGCTGGACTCGCTCGGGTTTGTGCTGGGCTGGCGCGGGCGGGCCGATCTGGTCCGCCAAGGGGCAGATCAGGGCGAAGTCATCGCGGAATTTGAACTTGCGCCCGATCATCGCGCACAGGAGATTCTTGCCCAAGCAGGCTTTGCCCGTTCTGACACGTTGTTGCTGCGCCGTGTGAACAGCCGGGATGGGCGTAAAACAGCATGGGTCAATGACCGTCGCGCTTCAGGGGAGGTGTTGCGCGCGCTCTCCGACACTCTGGTCGAACTGCATGGCCAGCAAGATGACAAGGGACTGCTGAACCCGCGCGAACATCGCACCCTGCTGGACGCCTTCGGAACATCAGACGTCGCGCTCGCAGACTGCCGCGCAGCGTGGCGGGCCCTTCGAAATGCAACCAAGGCCCACTCAGAGGAAACAGCGCGCCTACAGGAAATGGCGGCTGAGGAAGATTTCTTGCGCCACGCAGTCGCAGAACTGGAAGCGCTGGCCCCCGAACCGGGGGAAGAAGCGTCACTCGACACAACCCGCCGCAGAATGCAGGCCGCTGAGCGGCTGCGCGCAGATGTTGCGCGGGCGCACACTGCCCTGTCCGAAGACGGCGTCGAGCGGCTTCTGGTCGACTCGATCCGCTGGCTGGAAGTCGCGTCTGACGGGCTGGACGGGCAAGCAGATGCGCCGCTGGAAGCACTGGCGCGCGCGCTTGATGCATTGGGTGACGCGCAGCAAGGTGTCGAGAACTGCCTGGAGGCATTGAACATCTATCCCGGAGAACTGGAGGCCGTGGAAGAGAGGTTGTTTGCCCTTCGCGGTCTGGCGCGCAAACATTCCTGTTTGCCTGATGATCTGGCAACTCTGGCCGAAAGCCTGTCTGCGCGCTTGGCACGTCTGGACAATGGCGCCCGTCAGATTGCCGAACTCGCACGTGCAATGGCACAGGCGCAAGTGGTCTACGATTCCGCCGCAGATATCTTGTCACAAGAACGCAAGCTGGCCGCCAGCAAACTTGACGCTGCAATGAAGCAGGAACTGTCGCCATTGAAGATGGAACGCGCAGAATTTCGTACGGCCATCATGGAAGGCGACCCCGGCACCGATGGCCGCGATCAGGTCAGCTTTGAAGTTGCCACCAATCCCGGCGCCCCAGCCGGCCCATTGTCGCGCATCGCCTCAGGTGGGGAGTTGTCGCGTTTTTTGCTGGCGTTGAAAGTCTGCCTGACGCGCGGAACAACCGGCATCACCATGATCTTTGACGAAATTGACCGCGGTGTTGGTGGTGCGACCGCCGATGCAGTGGGCAGGCGTTTGCTGGCACTATCTGGCGGCGCTCAGGTGTTGGTGGTGACCCATTCACCGCAGGTTGCCGCACTTGGGCAACATCATTGGCGCGTCGAGAAGCAAATCACTGATGACATGACACTCTCTCGTGTTGTGCCACTTTCCGCCGACGATCGGATTGAAGAGATTGCAAGAATGCTATCGGGTGATACCATCACCGATGTAGCGCGGGCGGCCGCGAAAGAATTGCTTGGTGCACGCCCCGTCAGGTAGCGCAGCACGTCATGGCCACGTATCGCGCAAATCCTGCCAGAAGACGGAGAGATCACATGCTAAATCATTTCAGAGGCCCCCTCTTAGGGCCCTCATGCTGTCTTGTAGCCATGCTTGCGCTGGCTGGCTGCACCATGAACCCTATGGCACAAACGACCCCACGGCCCGTATCAGTAGCCCCGCCTGCGCCCATGACCGGCACCACCTCAACAGATATGTCAGCGGGCGCAACTGCCTCGGCGGCTGAACAGGCCTGCATGGGTGCGGGGCGCGAACGCAATCTGGATGTGGTTGGCGTTGTGGGTTCTCGGAGTACTGCCGATGCCGATGGCGATGCCTCCCGCGATGTGATGCTGCGCGTGCGCCGCAACGGCTCGGAAATCGAGGTGCGCTGCAATTATGTCAGCAGCACAGGGCTTGCACGGATCATGCTTATCTAAGCAAAAGCCCAAGGCGTCCTGCGCCTTGGGCTTTTTTCTTGCCAACCCAATGGAAACGGAGTTGTACGCGATCAGCGCTTGCGGTCCCGGCGTGAACTCATTGGCTGGAACGCGACCGACACATGTGCCTCGCAATAGGGTTTTCCGGCTTTGACAGGCAGACCGCAGAACCAGAAGTCTTCTGTCGCAGGGTCACCGATGGGCCATTTGCAGGTTCTTTCTGTCAGCTCCAACAAGGACAGTTTGCGCGCGGTCTTCTCAACCTCGCGCACAGTGGCGAGTGCTTCGGGGTCAATCTCATTGGCTGAGGGTTGCGGCGGCAAGGGCTGGCCAGCAGGGATTATCGCACGGGGTGTGTAAACTTCTGGTTCATCCTGATCTTCCTGATCGGGCGCCTTGGCCGTGCCAGCGGCGGCTGCACGCTCGGCTTTCGCTTTGGCCAGGTCTACGACAGGCGTTTCCACAGCGGGCTTTGGCTGCGGCGATCTGGGCGCTGTGGGCGCTGGCGATGCCGAAGCCTGAACCGGCACCTCGTCGATCGCACTCTTCGGATCGGGCGTCACCGCAGGCTTTGGTTCGGCTTTCGCCTCGGTTTCGGGGGCATTGCGGTTGGAGAGTCCGAGACGGTGGACTTTACCAATCACGGCATTGCGCGTAACGCCGCCCAGCTCTTTTGCGATCTGCGAGGCAGAGTGCCCCTCATTCCACATCTTCTTTAGCAGTTCGACGCGTTCATCAGTCCAGGACATCTTTGGTTCTCCGGCAGGCGGAAGGGGCACTTGGCATCCCTTGGCATGTAACTTGCCCATAGCATCGGGCGAGTGGATGAAATACATGGCAATGGGGCTAAATACAATCACTCTGGGACAGGAAAAACACGACCTGTCCGTTATTCCATTATTCGGGGGACTGGCATGGCCGGTAATGCAGCACAGAAGTTTCCAATGGGCGCGCGTCGCTTTGGACGGGTCAACTGGTTGGGACTGGGTGCGCTGTCCAATCGAGAGGTGCAACGCTTTCTCGTGGTCTGGACACAAACCCTTGCTGCGCCGCTGGTGACTGCGGGGCTATTTCTGGCGGTGTTCTCGCTCGCCATCGGACCCACACGCGGAGAGGTGTTCGGCGTGGCTTTCACGGCGTTTCTTGCGCCGGGCATCCTGATGATGACCGTTATCCAGAACAGTTTTGCAAACACCTCCTCGTCCATTGTCATCTCGAAAGTGCAAGGCAACATCGTCGATACGCTGATGCCGCCGCTTTCACCGACAGAGCTGCTACTGGGTTATCTGGCTGGCGGTGTCGCGCGGGGGTTGATGGTCGGTGCAATCATCACCCTTGCGCTGTGGTTGCTGCTGGGGCAGTCAGTCGCGCATCCAGCCTGGCTGCTGTTGTTCTTGATCCTTGGCGCCAGTCTGCTGGGCGTCCTTGGCATTGCGGCTGGTATAATCTCCAACAAATTCGACCAGATCGCGGCGATCACCAATTTCATCGTGGTGCCGTTATCGTTTCTGTCGGGGACATTCTATTCCATCTCTACCCTGCCACCGACGCTGGAAACCATGAGCCGCCTGAATCCGGTGTTTTACCTGATTGATGGCGCGCGCTACGGGATGATCGGTGTATCTGACGCATCGCCATTTCTGGGGGCGAGTGTAGTTATCGCTGCGATTGGCTTGATGGGGGTATTATGCTGGTATTGGCTGCGTACAGGCTATCGCCTGAAGCCCTGAAACCGTGCCGAAGTCGTGAGCGGCGACGAGTTGTCAGCTTCACCAGACATGATACACTTGCGGTTCAAATAAAGGTGCGTCCAGCATGAAAATCTCTGTTCTTCTAATCGCTTCTGCTTTTGCGATGACCGCGACATCTGCCGTGCTGGCCGATGACGCCCGCTGGCGTGACTGTCGTACGTGCCATGCAGTCGTCGCCCCTGATGGAACAGAGTTGGCACGTGGCGGGCGCAGCGGTCCGAACCTGTATGGCATTGCCAACCGCCCCTTGGCTGGCGATTCGGCGTTTCGCTTTTATAGCGATGACCTGAGGGCTGCGGGCGCATCTGGCCTGCGCTGGAGTGAAGAGAACTTTGCTGCTTATCTGGCCGATCCGGACCAGTTTCTGCAGTCTGCCAGCGGCAATCCACAAGCCGAAAGCGGGATGCATGTGCAGCTACGGCGCGGTGCAAACGAGTTGTTTGAATACCTGCGCGGATTGTCAGACTGACCAAACCATATTTTTGGGGAAGGTGAGAGACTGGACAGCGACCCAGACGGAAAATGCTGCGGCTGCTTCCTTCCGGACCTGACCGGGTTGGCAAGGCGTCTGCCCGCGCCAGCCTCTCACCGCGTCACTTAAGTGTTTCGCGCAAGGTTTGCAAGCGCACAAGCCCGGTTTCAGAGCCTAAAACCTGCCCTGCTTCCGCAGGGATATGACAGGCATATTCCTGCCGGAATTCAGATGCTGCCCAAACAGAAAAAGAGCCAGCACGATGGCTGGCCCTTTTGCAGTTATCACAGTAAGCGTCTTGGCTTTAGTTCGCCTGTCTGCGCAGGAATGCCGGGATTTCGATACGGTCATCCGCCGATGGCGCAGGTGCAGGGTCTTCGTCATACTGCGTCACAGGCGGGGCGACACGACGTTGCGTTGCACCCTGCCCTTCTGATGCGTGGCCGGCCATACGGCTGATAAGAGACCCAATCCCGAACCTGCTGCCGCTTCTGTCAGCAGCGGTCGCCTCTTCACGCTCTACCGGAGCACGGCCATACCCGGATTCCGGCGCCTTCTGAACAGCACGCTGCAGTTTTGCCAGCGTTTCAGGTGACGGTGTTCCTGGCATCTGACGACGCGGCGCAGTGAAATCTGCGCCCGGCATTGAACGTGCAGAAGCAGCTCGATGCTGATCTGCCAGAACCGAGTCGATATCGAATTGATCTTCGTAAGTCTCGGCCGGCGCTTGTGAGCGGCCGGTGTAACGCGCAGCGGGCTGCTGATACTGCTCTGTATATTGTGGAGCATTGTCCGATTGCGGACGGTAGCTGTCATGCGCAGGGGCCTGCTGAGCGGCGGCTGGCTGCGGTGCGGGTTGCCGGACGGGTTCAGGGGCAGGCACACGTTCAAACAGGTTTCTTTGCTCCGAAAGATCGTCTGCATCACGCGCGGCTGGCGCCTGCTCGGCTGGGGTCGGCTGGGCAACTGGCCTCTCAGCCATTTCAGGACGCACTGGTGTTGCCATGCTGCGACGCGGGGTCGCCTCGATCTGCGCATTTGGCGCTACGTCAATGCCTGTTGCGACAACCGACACACGCAGCGCACCTTCCATTGCAGGATCAAGAGTCGAACCCACAATGATATTTGCTTCGGGGTCAACCTTTTCACGGATACGGTTCGCGGCCTCGTCCAACTCGAACAGGGTCAGGTCGTAACCGCCGGTAATGTTGATCAGGACACCACGCGCACCATGCAGGCTGATTTCGTCCAGCAATGGGTTTGCGATAGCTTTTTCGGCAGCTTGAATGGCACGGTCTTCGCCCGTTGCCTCGCCGGTGCCCATCATGGCCTTGCCCATTTCGTCCATGACTGCGCGCACATCCGCGAAATCAAGGTTGATCAGACCCGGACGCACCATCAGATCCGTCACGCCCTTGACGCCCTGATACAGGACATCATCCGCCATCGCGAAGGCTTCGGTAAATGTGGTCTTTTCGTTCGCAAGGCGGAACAGGTTCTGGTTGGGGATGATGATAAGTGTATCCACAACCTTTTGCAGCGCTTCGACCCCTTCTTCGGCCTGACGCATCCGTTTGGAGCCTTCGAACTGGAATGGTTTGGTCACCACACCCACAGTAAGCACACCCAACTCCCGCGCGGCTTGCGCGATGATCGGGGCTGCACCGGTACCTGTACCACCGCCCATACCCGCAGTGATGAAGCACATGTGCGACCCGGCAAGGTGATCGATGATTTCCTCGATGGTTTCTTCTGCCGCGGCAGAGCCAACCGAGGGGCGTGCGCCCGCGCCCAGACCTTCGGTGATTTTGACACCCATCTGGATGCGACCTGCCGCGCGGCTTTGCTGAAGCGCCTGCGCGTCGGTGTTCGCTACCACGAACTCCACGCCTTCGAGCGATTTCTCGATCATGTTGTTGACCGCGTTTCCGCCTGCACCACCAACACCGAAAACCGTGATCCGGGGGGACAGGTCGTCTTGACGTGAATTTTCTGTGAAGTTCAGTGCCATTTGCTCACTCCGCCTCTCTTTTTTACCGACGCACCCTGCCACAAGCTGTCGTCGAAATACCGCTTTTTTATGAATCCTACAGATGTTAGGGCCCAAGGTCACCAAGAAATTCACATTTCAACACCATATGTGGCAATTTTTTTCCTGTTTTCCGCCGTGTTTCGGTGTGAAGACCAGATTTTGCATTCACCAATGATCTCTAAACCATTTTACAGCCCGCTTGAGAGAGCGCGCTGGATAGCTGTCAACAGGCAGATCGAAATCCCACCACTCGTCTTGTGGATGCGTTGCAAGCAAACTCAGGCCAACCGCACTTGAAAATGCGGGGCCGGAAGCCGCTTGTGGCAAGCCCCGCACACGAACGGGGCGGCCAAGTCGGACTTGTTGCCCGAAAATCCGCGCAGCCAGACCGTCAATGCCCGGCACTTGCGATCCGCCGCCAGTCAGGACCACTTGCTGGCTGGGCAGATGGTTAAACCCTGCTGCATCCAGACGCGCGCGCACCTCTTCAAGTATTTCTTCAATCCTTGGACGCATGATGCCGATCAGTTCGGCGCGGCTGACACTGCGCCTGTCTTTTTCCCAGTCGCCACTGTCACCTGTCAGCGCGATCATTTCGCGGTCATCCATGGATGTGGCCTGAACACCTCCATGCACCGTCTTGATCCGCTCGGCAGTGGAAAAGTCGATCTGAAGACCTTTCGAGATGTCAGAGGTAACATGTGCGCCACCCATGCGGACACTGTCGGTATAGATCATATGCTTCTTGATAAAGACCGAGACGCTGGCCGAACCTGCGCCCAGATCAATGCAGGCCGCGCCCAGTTCCTGCTCATCCTCGACCAGCGAAGACATGCCTGCGGAATAGGCACTGGACGCGATGCCCGCAAGCTCCACATCACAGCGCCTCAGGCAATTGCACACATTCTGGATCAGGCTCGCATCGACTGTCAGCAAATGCATATCACAAGCAAGCGTGTGGCCACTCTGCCCACGCGGATCAGACAGACCTGTACGGTGGTCGAGCGCAAAGTTTATCGGCTGGGCATGCAGCACATCGCGACCCGTCCCGAAATCGGGCATTTCACAGGCGGCCATCACGCACGCGATATCGTTCTCTGCTACAGTTCCGTTTTCAATCTCGACTTCGCCCGCCAGCCCGTAAGACCGCACATTACCCCCCGAGAGGCAGACCATCACATGATCGACCCGAGTCTGTGCCATTTTCTGGGCCGCCTGCAACGCTGTTCGGATCGCGCTTTCCGTCTCTGCCATTGCCGAGACTTCGCCAAATCGTACCCCGCGAGACCGGGTCGTCCCCGCGCCGATCACGCGAAACGCAGCCTGCCCTGCCATATTGCCGATGCCGGGATGATCCTGAACCGAGCTTTCGGGCTCAAGCTTGAGCACGAGCGCGGCAATTTTGTAGGTGCCGACATCAAGCGCCGCGATAACGCCGCGCTGCATTGCTGCGCGCCGCATCTGGCGCATTGCACGTTGCGAGGCATAGGGGTCTGTCATCACTGTAAGGCCTCCGTGGTCTGTGAACGAATGTCGCGCAGGGTTTCCATTGCCCCTGAACTGATTTGAAGAATGGGGCGGGACGGGTTGCGCATGTCCGCAATCAACAGATCACGCGACAGAATATCCTGTGCCTTTTCCAGCGCGATCACGCGCTCAAGAGCGGCGACTGCACCCACCTCTGGAAGCCGAATGCGCTGGTCACGGTCCAGAACGACATCCCAGCGCCGTTCCCCCATGCGCACCAGTCCCCGCAACCTATGCCCAAGCGGAGCTGCCGCATCGAGCAGTTGTAAAGCCTCTGGTATCTGCTTGTCGGCACCCTCTCCGGCGATCAGAGGCAGGTCCGCGCGGATATTCCGATGCGTGACATAGGCGACACGCACCCCTTCCCCATCCAGCAGCTTCAATCCGTCATTCGACCGCCACAGGATTGCAGGCGTACGCTCTGTCACTGACAGCGCGATCACCCCGCCTGACAGCAACCGCAGATTTGCAGAGCGCACCCAGTCCAGAGTCTCGACTTCTTGCCGCAAGCCATCCAGATCAATCCGAAAGGATGATTGCGGCAGGTCGATATCCAGCTTATCGCGCAGCGCCTGCTCAAGTTCCGGCGACATTTCGGGCAATTGGAGACTGGTCACCATAAATTCCGGGCGGTCCACGAAAGCGTCATGCAACGCCTCAATATGACCAGCGACTGCGATACGGTGCGTTTCATCTGCAAAAAACACCGCTGCGGTGGTCAATGCCAAGATTACGGGCGCGCCGAATTTGATAAACAATCTATAGCTGGGGGTCAGCCAAACCCTTTGAAGCCTGTAAGCCAATCTGCCGTCGCGCACCCGACCTGTCCGCACGCGCCGCGACGGGGACCGATGCTCTAGTCCCGCAACGATAGGCGGCTCAGGAATGTATGGGGCTTCTTGAGGATCATGCCACTGCGTAAAGCCGTCAGCCTCTTGGTTAATATCCGAAAGGAAAGCGTGACGCTCTGGTGAGGCAGATGTTTCCAGCGCCTCTTCCAGTTGGGGCGCGCCCAGAGTTTCAACCAGACTTGCCGTCTGGATACCGGACATATCCAGAGTTGGATGAAATGCGACTTCAGAATGATACGACGCTTGGGTGTCTGGCACCATATCGGGCAACAGGACATGCGGCAGAACATCGTCCTGTGCATATTCCTCGGCGCGGGTCGCGCTCAGATGATCCCAGAAACTACGTGCATGCGACATTGCCGACAATGGAGCGGCAGCGTCTTCCCTCACCAACTCGGGTGCCTGCTCGCGCGGGTCACGCGCTGTGACGGACGTTACCTGTCGCATGACGCGTCCTCCACAATCCATTGACACAGTTGAGAGAAGCTGATCGCGCAATGTGCCGCCTGTTCCGGCACCAGCGAGGTTGGGGTCATTCCGGGCTGTGTGTTGGTTTCCAGAAGGATCAGGCCATCCAGCCCGCGTGCCTCGTCCCAGCGAAAGTCGGTCCGGCTGACGCCCCGACAGCCCAGCGCATTATGTGCACGAAGTGCATAATCAAGGCAGGCATCCGAAATCTCGGCCGGGATATCTGCGGGCACCACATGGCGAGAGCCGCCGGGCTTGTATTTTGCATCATAATCATACCAGCCATCGGTCAGAATATCGGTAACGGTCAGCGCCCGGTCACCGATAACTGTGGTGGTCAGTTCACGTCCGGGCGCGAACGCCTCGACCATCACCACATCTGGCATCTCTGGCCCCAGTTGCGGGGGTGTGTTGGCCCCATCCGTAACCAGATAGACCCCGACAGAGCTTCCTTCGTTGTTGGGCTTCACAACATAAGGCGGCTCCATCACGTGCCGCGCCATGACATCGGCCTTCGGGGCTATAACGCTAGCAACGATCGGCAGGCCCGCGGACACAAAGGCCGCCTTGGAGCGGTCCTTGTCCATTGCCAGCGCAGAGGCCAGAACCCCAGAATGCGTGTAGGGAATGCGCAGCCATTCAAGAATACCCTGAATGCAGCCATCCTCGCCGTAGCGGCCGTGCAATGCGTTGAAAACAATATCAGGCGCAATCTCGACCAGACGCTGCACGACATCGCCGCGCGCATCCAGTTCGATCACTTCATAACCTGCCACCCGCAGCGCTTTCGCGCACTCATGCCCTGACGACAGCGACACCTCGCGCTCAGCCGAGAGTCCGCCTTTCAGAACACATATCCGGGGGGCTGCCCTGCTCGACATGCCCATTCCCACTGCCTCATGGCCTTTTTGGCCTTTATTGCCCCAATTTCAGGGCGTCTTATTTCGTATTTTCCGCGCCAGAGGTTAGTTCCAGTCGCGGCAATTCGACATGTGGCGCTGCTTCGCCAACCCGTCGTATTTCCCACTGTAGCGAAATACCACGCGCTTGCAAAACCCTTTTTCGCACTTCTTCACCTAAAGCTTCCAGTTCTGCCGCTGTGGCCCCACCTGTATTGATTAAAAAATTCGGGTGCTTGGGTGACATTTGCGCCCCGCCGATGCGCGCGCCGCGAAGCCCGGCTTCTTCGATCACCTTCCACGCCTTCAAGTCCTGACTGTCATCGGCCCGACCT
>SLAT01000040.1 GCA_007126715.1 Roseinatronobacter sp. | reverse complement strand
CCCGTATCAGGGCGTATCAGCCCACATAGCAGATTTACGGCAGTGGATTTTCCCGACCCGGAACGCCCGATAATCGCAACCACCTCTCCCCAGTGAAGATCGAAACTTGCATCCTTAAGCGCAGCGGCGCGGCCTGGGGCATAGCTGAAGCTGACTTTATCAAAACGCAGACCATCTTGCAGGGGGGGGGTAAGCATCTGCTCTTTGCTGCTGTCATTGCGCGCGGGTTGTTCAAGAAGCCATGCAACCTCATCGAGAGAGCCAAGCCATCCGCGCAGTTCTGTCCGGCTGTTTTGAATACCGCGCACTTGTGGCTGCATTCGGTAAAGCAGGATCGTAAAGGCGGCAGCTTCGCCAAATGTGGTCCCCAGACGCCACGCGACCCACAGAACCACCAGAAATAGCACAGCATAGGCCACTTCAATCATTGGTCCCACGGCGGTTTGGCGAATATGCAGGCGCAGTGCTGCGCGGCGTACCTTGTCTGACGCATCTGAGAACCGGTGCTGCTCGTTCGTTTCGGTGGCCGAGAGGCGGATCAGCCGCCATGCGCCGATGAGGTGCAGCATCCGCTCTGCCAGACCACGATTGAGGCTTGTTACATCGCGCCCCAACTTGCCAAAATGGCCTGTAAGCGCTTCTTGAACCAGATGCATGAACAACAATCCAACCGCCACAACCAGTGTCAGCCAGGGTGAAAGATACAGCAAGAACAGCGCAAGGATCGCGGTTGCCGACATATGCACAAAAAGCGACAGCCGCGCGGCGACCGCATCTGCGGCACGCCAGCTTTCATTCGACACCACGTTCAGCAAACGCGAGGATGATGCCGTCAGGCAGAATCTTGGGTCACTGTTGAGGAAGGCGTTGGACAACTCATCTCTGATATTCTGGGCCGCCCGACCATAGATCCAGGCTTGCAGGGCGCCATTCGTCCAGGCCACGATATTTTTCGCGATAATCAGGGTGAAGATCACGCCGCCCAACAACAAGACCTTATGTGCCGCGCTCATGCCTTCGCCAAAAGATGCCAGCGGCCCGGGCAATGAAACGGCGTCTCCGTTTCCGGTCGCAATGCTGATGAGCGGGGCAAGCATCGCTATGCCGAAACCTTCAAGCGCGGTTGCCGCCAGCCCTAGAACCACAACACCGGGTACCCATCTGCGCACAGGCTTCAGGGCAGATTGAAGTGTTTTATGCTGCCATTCAAACATGAAGTACTCCGGTTGCGAAAAGCATATGGCCAAGGTCACGCAACTTGCTGCTCGGTGTTCTGTTCCCGCGATACAGGAATAATCTCGTTCTCGTGGAACAAAAGATGGTTTCAAAAAGTAAAGACAGCGCAAAGTCTTGAAGCGGCTTTGCTCAATCATGATGAACGTGCCTTGGGTTTTAGAGATGCAGAGGATTAAATGACGAAAATTTCGGTTATTTTACCGATCTATAACGCTGGCCCGCATCTTAGCCTGTCCATCGCCAGCCTGTTGAAGCAGACGCATCGCGATTTGCGGATCATTGCCATTGACGATGGGTCAACAGATGGTTCCGGCCGTATTCTGGAGGCTGCGGCGACGCTGGATTCCCGCGTCACCCCCATCTTTCGCGAAAATCGGGGCTTGATCGAAACACTTAACGAAGGGATTGCGCAGGCAAATACCGATATTATCGCGCGCATGGACGCTGATGATATCGCATTCCCAACACGTTTTGCCGCACAGCTTGCGGCATTTGAAACGGCTCCGAAACTTGGCCTTTTGGGTACGAATTTCAATACGCTTTTCACTGACACACGTCTCTCACCCGCTGCGGCACCCATCTTGACGAACCCGGGCGAGAGGGCGGTTTTGGGGCGCTTTTGTACCTCGCTGCGCCACCCAACTGCTATGTTTCGTCGCTCGAGTCTCGGGGCGGCTGATCTGCGCTATGATGCTCGTTATCCTCATGCCGAGGATTTCGACCTGTTCCGTCGGCTTGCCCTGTCGACAGACATCGCCGAATTGCCCGGATCACAGCTGGCATATCGACTTCATTCTGGCAGTGTAAGCATAACCCGTATCCAGCACATGTGTGCGACACATTTGCGTATTCTGGAAGAGAGTCTGGAGCGTCATTATCCCTCGGCAGCCACTGGCGGGTTACAGGCCCTTGTCGAGATGATTGATGCAGACACGGTGGATGCCGCCGCCGAAATGATCCGCAATCTTGACGCGCTGGCACCTTCCCAGCCAGAGAATGAGAGGGCAGCTTTTGTGGTCGGGGTCGATACCACGCTGTATTTCATTTTTGCCCTGATCTGCCGCGCGCGCGCCTATCCACTGGCGTATCGCTTCATTGATCAAGCGCATCGCTGGCATTCGATCCGCAGGCGCGAACGCGCCGCGTTGAGTAGCCCTGCTGCGCATCTTGGCATGACGCTGTCTCAGTGGCAGCTAGCTGTGCAAAGGCTGCTTGACTCACGCTCTCTGACACATGTCCTGCCGGGCTATGCTCAAATCAGTGAATGCGCGCGCGAAATTGAACTGGCCGCAAATCTGGACAGCCATCGCTATGCAGCATGATACTTCGGGCGAACCCGCCATCAGCATCATTATCTGCACGCGCAATCGACCCGCCCAACTTCTTCAGTGTCTTGCTGCCCTGCGTATTGCGGCGCGCGCCCCCGGTGCGCCGCATCTTGAGGTGCTGGTCATTGAGAATGGAAGCACCCCAGAGGCCGCGCTGAATGAGGACGCACTGGTCAGTGCTGGCCCCGAGACAACACGGTTGATCCGGCTTGCCAAGGGTAATCTGTCTATGGCGCGCAATCTGGGCATGTTGAATGCCCGTGGCGCGGTATTTGCATTCGTAGACGATGATTGTCTGGTTGACCCTGGATGGATTGTCGACATTGCGCGATATGCGAAGGCCAGTAAGGGGGACTTTCTGATGGGCGGCAGGGTTCGCCTTGCCGATCCTTCGGACCTGCCTTTCACCAGCAAGGATGTTGGAGAGGCGCAAGTCTTCAATCATGGGGTCCACCCCGGTGGGTTTGTGCAAGGCTGCAACTTCATTGTTCCGCGATCCACGGCACAGCGCATCGGCATGTTCGACACAAGGTTCGGCGCGGGTGGACGCTTTCGCGCAGGCGAAGACACCGATTTTATCATCAGGGCAGATCAATTGGGAATCGTCATTCTCTATGTGCCTGACATGGTGGTATCGCACCGGCATGGTCGCCGCTCTGTCGATGAGATCAATTTACTGAACAGCGCTTATGCCTATGCCAATGGGGCAATTCTGGCAAAACATGTGTTCCGCAATCCGTGGTTGCTCAGGCATCTGGCGTGGACGCTTCGGTCAACCTTTCGCGAACGGATCGGTGGACCGCGCTTTGATGAGCAGATCGGCCTTGCGTGGAGCACAGTGGCGAAGGCGCAACTCATCGGATTCTCGGCCTATCTCGGCGTCAAACTCAGGAAGCCCACGGAATGTTCATAGAAAAGAAAGTAGCAATATCTTAGAGTCTTGCCGTGCCGTTGAATGCCAACCGGATGATTGCCTTGGATAGATTGTGCGGGATCGCTGTTATCTTCGGTCTGTCTGGGTTCCTGATTACGGGGATCCTTCTTGATGCGCGTAACAGCCCTGACCGCTACCGCGCCGCAAAGCATTTCTTCACACGAAGGGCGCGTAGGCTTTTGCCAGCCTTCCTGATTGCCATTGCACTGGGCAGCCTGCTTGGAATTGGCGGACTGCAACAAGACTGGGTCTGGCACATGACATATTTGTCAAATGTGCAGGTCTGGTGGAACAGTTCATGGAGTGGTGCCGGCCATTTCTGGACATTGGCGCTGGAACAGCAATTCTATCTGCTGTGGTTTCCGGTCATTGTGCTGCTGCCCCGGCGCTGGCTGGGACCAGTTGTTATCGGTCTTATGATCGCGGCGCCAATCTTTCGTTCGGCAATCGCGTTTGGTGCCAGTCCGTTTCTGGATGTGTTGTTGCCCGCACAAGCCGATGCGCTGGCCGCTGGCGCACTTCTGGCGCTGATGCTTCGCGGAGATATTTCGAGTGCTTTCCTGTCATGGCTGACTTCGCCATCGGTCATGTGGGGGCTTCTGGGAACTCTCGTCATTTTGCTGTCAATTCCGGCCTTTGGCCAAACCCGGCCAGATCTGGTAAGCTGGGTGCTTATTCCCAGCCTGATAGCCCTCGGAGCACTGGCCGTCATCGGTGCGGCGGTCACCCAGCCGCAAAGGCTGGCGCTACTGTCAGCGCCTTTGCTGGTCTGGATCGGGACCATTTCTTATGGGGTCTATATCTATCACTATTTCACACCACAATTCTTTGTCTTCTACATTCCCGGTCTGGCAGAAGCCCATACAGCTACAGAGAAATCCTTGCGACTGCTTGGCTGGATCATTGTGTCTTTCACACTCGCCGCGCTCAGTTGGTACTTTGTCGAGAAACCGATGCTTAGAAAGCCTGCTAAATCTGGATCTCAGGGCGCAATTGCCGAGGAACTTGGTGTGCGCGCGCAGCCAAGGTGACACGCGGCACTTGTGAGATTCCCTATGGGTGAAAGACTCGTTTTATACCGTAGTGCGGGCGCTTACCGTGACGGTGTCGCCGCGACCCTATCGAACACCTCACGCAGAAATGCGATCCGCGCGGTGTCGTCAGGGGAAAGGCGGGTTTTCGCATCATAGATCAAGAAGAAAATCAGGATCTGTAATCTTACGTCGGGCCATTCGGAAAGATAGTCCGAAAATCGGTTTGTGATCGCGGATTGCAACCCGCCAAGCCGTTCGAAACTGCGCAGGGCTGCAATGCTCCGGCCAATCTCATGCCCGGGCGGCGCAAAGCAGCAGCTATCCCAGTCATAGACGGTATCATTAGCGCCAACATTGAACCTGTGCAGATCACCGTGATTGAAAACAGTGGCAAAACCATCAATTCGGTGGCGCAACTGTGCGATCTCGTTTTTGGTATATCCTGCCAGCAAAAGGTTTTCGCGCAGATTGCTGTAACGGGTATCGCACAACGCGGGCCAGCGTTTCATGCAATCGGGTGCATCAGGATAGGCAGATTGCGGGTGCCGGGCCGCGAAACGGCTCATCGCATTCACAATCGCGAACAGTCCATCAGCGCTCGAATGTTTGAAGGGCTGAAATTCGAAGATACAGACGGCCAGTTGCCGTCCTTCCACGATTTCAAACAAGCGAGGAGCGGCGACAGTCAGTTCAGCCGCCATGTTTCGGTAAAACCACTGCATACGCCGAAAATCGGGGCTTTTGCGTGTATAGATTTTCTCGAAACAAGTCTTTTCGCCTGACAGCGTCTTGTAGCGCAGGACCCGATAAATATTCACTGCACCGGGCACGCATCCGGTTGCTTGCAGGAATTCGCTGTTTTGGCAGTTGCCGATATGGCCCCGCAGGCGTGGATCGAAGTTAAGGAGCAAACGCGCATAGCCCGCCATGTCCTGTTTTGCGTGGTAGTGTCGCGCAATCTGGCAGAGTTCCGCGAAGTTTAACGCGGCACCACTGTTTTGTTTTGCAAGCGCTGTGGCAAGTTGCGCGCCAATAGGGGGCACGGCTGCCCTGCCAGTCGGTCCATCTGTGCGCAGGCTTTCCGTGCGCCATTTTTCTAAAACGATTTTTTGCATGAATAAATGAATTTGGCTTGAATTCCTCGACCCTGAGCAACCCGGAGCAACATGTCAAGTTGCGTGAGCGACGCAATGATTGCACGAACCAAGCTGGGCGCGCCCGTGTCAGCATTGTCTCTGACACTGGCCAAGACAAGACATGCCCTGCGAAAGGGGTGTTCGACATTGGGGTCAAAGCAGGTATTTATGGTCCAATGCGGCAGGAGTGGTAGATGCATCTCGCAATAGCAACTTGGTCAAGTTGACATGACAAGCATGAAGACACACAGGAAGGGGACCAGCGTCGTTGATGGCCCGGAGCGTCTGCCAGCCATCATGACGTTTGAAAATGTCTTGATGGACAAGGCGGCAAACCGGCAGGTTCCGGGGGCGGCGTGGCCGGATTTTGACACACAGGTTCATGCCCGGTTGCGACGGCGGGGCAGATTGGTGTGCAAAGCCCCAAAAATAGATGACACTGCCGCCGAGATATTCGAAGAACCCGTTGTGTTTGCTTCCGTCTATGAGAATCACTTCGGGCATCTGACGGCCGAAACTGTTCCGCGCTTACCGCAGGCCCTTGCCGAATATGGGGATCTGCCGCTGATATTCACGCGTATGCGGGGGGATCAGTCCAATGGGCGGTCGCTGATGTTCAAGTCAGTCATGGATTGGTTGCGCATCCCCCAAAGCCAGATTCATTTCGTGGAAAAGCCCACGCTCTTCCGGCAGGTTCATGTCGCTGCTCAGGGAGAGCATCTGGATGGGCCGAGGACACCGGCAGAATATCTGGACCTTCTGGAACAGCGTATCGCCCCAAATCTGCGACAGCGCACCCCGCGCGGCGTGGCGTTTGTCACCCGTGCCGGACTGGATCACAAGATGGGTGCCCATGCGGCGGAACGCTATCTTGTTGCGTGTCTGCGCGAGTTGGGGGTCAGGATCATACAGCCAGAGGCCTTGTTGCTGCGAGAGCAGATGAGGCTGTATGCCCGCGCAAAACATCTGATCTTCTCCGAAGGCTCTGCGATACATGGGCGGCAGTTGCTTGGCCGTGTTGATCAAAGCATTTCTATCCTCAGGCGTCGGCGCCAAAGTAATATGGCGCGGGGCCAAATGGCCCCAAGATGCTCGGACCTGACCTATGTGCCTTGCTTCGGAGGGTCGCTGCATGTGACCAATCGCGGGGGCGCGCAGCTGCATTGGGCGATGAAAAGTTTCTATAATATTGATGCGTTGCATAGTTTCTTTTCCGATATTGGGATCAATCTGGCGCAGGTCTGGGTGCAGGACAAATACCGCCAGATTCGCGATCAGGATGTGCTGAGTTGGGTTTTCGCAATGTATGATCCGATGATCGAGCATTGGCTGAAGCCGGCCAATAGCGACGAATACCTGCTAGATCAGTTTCCTGCACTGCATCTCTCACATCTTCAGGATCAGGCCGCAGCTATCATAAAGGCGCGCAAGTCCGCGCTGGGCTGAAGGGGGCGCTTGCTGCTTGCTTGCCGCATGGACGCGCTGCCTTACAGGCTGTGACGGCACGCCTCGCCGCATTGCAGCGATTTCGCCTTGACATTATCTTGCGCCTAAAGCATCCAAAACGGTAACAAAATTACCTTACCCTTGCGCGAATAGCGATGTCACAGGAGCTGAGAATGTCCGACGCCACGCCAATGAGAGACAAACCCTGGCTATTTCGCACCTATGCCGGCCACTCCACCGCCAAGGCTTCGAACGCGCTTTATCGCAACAACCTGTCCAAGGGGCAGACAGGGCTTTCCGTGGCCTTCGACCTGCCCACGCAAACCGGATATGACAGCGATCACAAACTCGCGCGGGGCGAGGTTGGCAAAGTGGGTGTGCCGGTCGCGCACTTGGGCGATATGCGGATGCTGTTCGACCAGATCCCGCTGGAGCAGATGAACACCTCGATGACAATCAACGCCACTGCACCGTGGTTGCTGGCGCTCTATATCGCGGTCGCAGAAGAGCAGGGCGCGGATGTGTCAAAACTCAATGGCACCGTGCAGAATGATCTGATCAAGGAATATCTGTCGCGGGGCACCTATATCTGCCCGCCCGAACCCAGCTTGCGCATGATTACCGATGTCGCGGCCTATACGCGCGAACACCTGCCCAAATGGAACCCGATGAATGTCTGTTCCTACCACCTGCAAGAGGCGGGCGCGACGCCGCAACAGGAACTGGCCTTTGCGTTGGCGACGGCCTGCGCGGTGCTGGATGACCTGAAAACCAAAGTTCCGACCGAGCATTTTCCGCAAATGGTCGGGCGGATATCCTTCTTTGTGAATGCGGGCATCCGCTTTGTGACCGAGCTGTGCAAGATGCGCGCCTTTGTCGATCTGTGGGACGAAATCTGCCGTGATCGTTATGGAATTGATGACCCGAAATTCCGCCGCTTCCGTTATGGCGTTCAGGTCAACTCGCTGGGCCTGACCGAACAGCAGCCTGAAAACAACGTGTACCGCATCCTGATTGAAGCGCTGGCGGTCACCCTGTCAAAGAAAGCGCGCTGCCGTGCGCTGCAATTGCCCGCATGGAATGAGGCGCTGGGCCTGCCGCGGCCATGGGACCAGCAATGGTCGCTGCGCCTGCAACAGGTTCTGGCCTATGAAACCGACCTGTTGGAGTTTGATGACCTGTTCGACGACAACCCTGCGATTGAGCGCAAGGTTGCTGAATTGATGGAAGGTGCGCGCGAAGAACTGGCCCGGATCGACGAGATGGGCGGCGCGGTCAAGTCGATCGAATACATGAAATCGCGGCTGGTCGAAGCGAATGCCGAACGCATCACAGGGATTGAGTCGGGCCAGACTGTTGTGGTCGGGGTGAACAAGTTCACGACCACGGAACCTTCTCCCCTGACCACGGGCGATGGGGCCATCATGATGGCCGACCCCAAGGCAGAGGCAGATCAGATTGCACGCCTCGATGCATGGCGCGCCGCGCGTGATGAGGCGAAAGTGCAGGCCGCACTGGCCGATTTGCGCGAGGCCGCCCGACTTGGAACAAATGTAATGCCCGCCTCGATTGCGGCGGCGAAAGCAGGGGCAACGACAGGCGAATGGGGCGAGACAGTGCGCGCGGCCTTCGGCCAGTATCGCGCACCCACCGGCGTAAGCCGCGCGCCCTCAAACCGCACCGAGGGGCTGGAGCCTGTGCGCGAGGCCGTGGATGCGGTCAGCGCCAAGCTGGGCCGCAAGCTGAAATTTGTGGTTGGCAAGCCCGGTCTGGACGGGCATTCCAACGGGGCCGAACAGATTGCGGCGCGGGCGCGCGATTGCGGAATGGATATCCATTATGAGGGTATTCGCCTGACGCCGGCCGAGATTGTTGCGGCCGTGCGCGATGAGGATGCGCATGTCGTGGGCCTGTCGATCCTGTCGGGCAGCCATATGCCGCTGATGGAAGAATTGATGCAACTCATACAGGCTGAGGGGCTGGGCCATGTGCCGGTTATCGTGGGCGGGATCATCCCCGATGACGATGCGGCAAGGCTGCGTGAAATGGGCGTGGCGCAGGTCTATACGCCAAAAGATTTTCAGCTCAACACCATCATGATGGATATCGTGGCGCTGGTGGACCGAGCGCCGATTGCAGCACAATAGGAAAAGGGGTGCCGCCCTTGGGGGGATTGACCCCCCTGCGGGCGGCATTGCCATGACATGCCTCAGGCCACGGCGCAGACAGTTTGCGACCTCGGCTGACAGGTCAGTTGACTTTGCGCGACCGCTGCCGGAAAAGTCCGGAGTTTTGGCAGAAAGGCGCAAAGATGTTTGGTAGTAGTGTTGCCGGTTTTTTCTCTGGTTTGGGGCTGATTGCGGCGATCGGGGCACAAAACGCCTTTGTCTTGCGTCAGGGCTTGCGGCGCGAGCATGTGGGTGTGGTAGTCCTGATCTGCGCCATATCCGATGCGCTTCTGGTGGCACTCGGGGTTGCCGGGGCGCAACTGCTGACGACCACACTTCCAGGATTTCAGAGCGTCATGCTCTGGGGCGGGGTCGGGTTTTTGCTGGTCTACGGGGCCTTGCGTTTTCGCGCGGCTTTGACCGGCGGCGCAGCACTTGTGCCGATGGCGTCAGGGCAAGTTCCAATGCGGCGTGTCGTGGCCATCTGCCTTGCGTTCACATGGCTTAACCCACATGTCTATCTGGACACGGTCGCATTGCTGGGCGCGCTGTCGATGCAATATGCGCCCTATCAATGGGGCTTTGGGGCAGGGGCCATTGTGGCCTCTTTCGTGTTCTTTGCATCACTCGGCTATGGCGCGCGCCTGCTGGCCCCTGTCTTGGCGCGCCCGCGTGCATGGGTGGTGCTGGAATTCGTGATCGGTCTGATCATGTGGGCAATCGCCGCCACGCTTGCGCTGCGCGCGTTGGGTTCCTGAAGTTTCCCTTGCTTTTTGCGAAATTGGTAATATTATTTTACCAATCACGACGGGAGGGTCTGATCATGGAAATGCCGATACCCAATGCATCTGTCATGTCAAAGCGTGACCGCGTGCTGACACGACTGGCGCAGGTGATGCCGACCGAGGCTTTGATCACCGATGAGGCCGAACGCCGCGCCTATGACTGTGATGCATTGACAGCCTATCGCTGTCTTCCGCTTGCCGTGACCCTGCCGACGAGCACACAAGAGGTCTCGGATATCCTGCGCATCTGTCACGAAGAAGACGTCCCTGTCGTGCCGCGCGGGTCTGGAACATCGCTTGCGGGCGGCGCATTGCCTACGGCTGATTCCGTCATTCTGGGCGTCGCACGCATGCGCGACATGTTGGAGGTGAATTACCCTGACCGCTATGTCCGCGTCCAGACCGGAATGACCAATCTGGCCGTCACGGGCGAGGTTGAGAGCGATGGCTTCTTCTATGCCCCGGACCCGTCAAGCCAGCTGGCCTGCGCAATAGCCGGAAATATTGCAATGAATTCGGGCGGGGCGCATTGCCTGAAATACGGCGTCACAACCAACAACCTGTTGGGGGTGACGATTGTCCAGATGGATGGCACCGTGCTGGAGATTGGCGGCGCATATCTTGATGCAGCGGGCTATGATCTGCTGGGTGTGATTTGTGGGTCAGAAGGGCAGTTGGGCGTGGTGACTGAAGCCACGTTGCGGATCTTGCCCAAACCCGAAGGCGCGCGGCCCGTATTGATGGGCTTTGACAGCAACGAGGTCGCGGGGGCCTGTGTCTCTGATATTATCAAGGCGGGTGTTCTGCCCGTTGCAATCGAATTCATGGACCGCCCTTGCATCCGCGCCTGCGAGGATTTTGCCAAGGCGGGCTATCCCGATTGCGAGGCACTGCTGATCGTCGAGGTTGAGGGCTCGGATGCCGAAATTGACGAGCAACTCGATGTCATCAAGGAGATTGCCCGCCGCCACAATCCGGTCGAACTGCGTGAAAGCCAGTCGGATGAGGAAAGCAAGAAAATCTGGCTGGGTCGCAAATCCGCTTTTGGCGCGATGGGGCAGATCAATGACTATATGTGCCTGGATGGCACGATTCCCGTTTCCAGCCTGCCATTTGTCCTGCGCCGCATTGGCGAGATGTCAAAGGAATTCGGCCTCGATGTGGCGAATGTCTTTCACGCGGGGGATGGCAACATGCATCCGCTTATTCTGTTCGATGCCAACAAACCCGGTGATCTGGAGCTGTGTGAGGCGTTCGGTGCAGAGATCCTGAAGCTTTGTGTCGAGGCGGGCGGATGTCTGACCGGCGAGCATGGCGTGGGGATCGAGAAGCGCGACCTT
>SLAT01000146.1 GCA_007126715.1 Roseinatronobacter sp. | reverse complement strand
AGGGTTTCAGATAAGAAAAAAGGTGGCGAGATTGCTCTCACCACCTTTTAGGCTGCAAAAAATGCAGGACCGCTGATTAGCGTGCAGCAACAGCCGCAGCTACGATCAGAAGCAGCATGATCGGAACGATGATACCGCCCGAAGATGCGCGTGTTTCTTCAACAACTACGGCTGGCTCGATGACCGGCTCCGAGTATTTGCCCATTTTGCTGTGGCCGCCAGCGAAAGCGGATGTTGCAGCGACGGACAGGGCAGCAGCGAGTGCGATTTTCTTCATGATAACCTCCAGAACGTGTTAACGTCATCCATTATGACGCCAACTCCCAAGACGATGAGTCGTCGTTCTTCTCAACCATGTTACGCTCGCAAGTTCAATCCTATGTGTAGTGGCGGAAACGCGCTTTCTTTCGACGTCGTCAAATTCGCAACACTTTTGGGTGTAAATCAGCCATTTTGTATCTGCATTTATGAACTTGCGTAGTTTTAAATGCCTTTCGCACGATGCAGGAAAACAACGGCACAAGCAATGATCCGCATGTTCACGCGCAGTTGTATTTGAAAACCAAACAGATAACCTTTAGACGCGACGCAACACATGAGGAATTCCAGATATGTTTCGTTTAATAGCGCTGCTGATGGTCAGCACCATGACATTGGCCGCTTGTGAGGCAACGGCTCCGACACCCATGCGCATGGGCTCCGACGGACGGCCCGTGCCCGTTGTCTACAGAATAAGCCCGTCAGAGGCACCGCGTGTGCGTCAGCGGATGCAGGACGGACTGAACACAATGCGCGCGCAAAACGGGCTGCCACCATTGCAGGCCAATGCCCAGCTCGCCAGTGCTGCTGCGACCCATGCGCAAGACATGTCATTCCAAAGCCGCCCTTGGCATTGGGGCTCGGACGGGTCCAGCCCGATGGTGCGTGTGCAGCGCGCAGGCTACAGCGGTAGCGTTGTAGGTGAGCTGATTTCCGAGACGTTCGAGACAGAATTTGAAACCGTAAATGCCTGGATGACCGAGCCTGAAACCCGTCAGG
This sequence comes from Roseinatronobacter sp., assembly GCA_007126715.1. GTDB lineage: Bacteria > Pseudomonadota > Alphaproteobacteria > Rhodobacterales > Rhodobacteraceae > Roseinatronobacter. The sequence goes on along the minus strand of SLAT01000146.1, from coordinate 10,386 downwards.
TCATTCTCGACCGCCGCGCGACCGAACTGGGCGTTGGCTGGCATCAGGATGACAATGGGAAATTGTGGTGGACTGTGGTTCTGGGTGAAACCAGCGGTAATCTACTTATGGCGGCGAGATAACCCGCGCACAGCGCGAGGCCACCTTCTTGCAATACAAGGCCGCGCCAGATGGCGCGGCCTGTTCATTATCGTCAACCGCGATGGGCCCCTGCGGCAAGCGCACGAACATAATCCAGAACGTCTTCTACAGGTTTGCCCGCGGCAATTTCCTTTACGATTGCGGACCCGACCACGCAGCCATCAGCAACGCTTGCAATCTGTTGCGCTGTTTCAGGTGTAGAAATTCCAAAGCCCACGATAACCGGCAGGTCTGTCGCCGCCTTGATGCGTGCAACCTCGGGGCCAACCTCGGTTGCCTGCGCAGCGGCAGCGCCGGTGATCCCGGTGATCGAGACATAATAGACAAAACCAGAGGTGTTCTGCAAAACCTTGGGCAAACGCTTGTCATCTGTGGTGGGGGTCGCAAGCCGGATAAAGTTCAGCCCTGCGGCCTGCGCGGGGATGCACAATTCGCTGTCTTCTTCCGGGGGCAGGTCAACCACGATCAGCCCATCAACTCCGGCGGATTTCGCATCTGACAGGAACTGCTCTACCCCGCGATTATAGATCGGGTTGTAATAACCCATCAGCACGATCGGGGTGTCGTTATCGTCCTCGCGAAAGCGGCGCACCATGTCCAGCGTCTTCGTCAGGGTCTGACCACCTTCCAGCGCGCGCTGTCCGGCAAGCTGTATCGTTGGGCCATCGGCCATCGGGTCAGTGAAGGGCACACCCAATTCGATTACGTCGACCCCCGCGCCGGGCAGGCCCTTCATCACAGCCAGCGAGGTTTCCAGATCGGGGTCCCCTCCCATGATATAGGAAACGAAGGCTTTGCGTCCCTCGGATTTCAGCTTGGCGAATGTCGTGTCGATTCTGGTCATCTTGTCCTGTCCCCTTGGGCGTCAATCGGGTTTGGAAGAAAAACGGCGGGGAATCAACCTTGCGCGTGCAAGTTCAGCGATTCCCTTTGGGTTTGGACGGGCCGCTCTTGTCTTGTGGTTGGTCTGACCCTACAAGCGCGGCGCAGTCACAAGGCGAAAGGGACAAGGCATGGGCTTTAAAATGGGGATTGTTGGTCTGCCGAATGTCGGCAAATCCACGTTGTTCAATGCGCTGACCCGCACTGCCGCCGCACAGGCTGCGAATTTTCCCTTCTGCACCATCGAACCCAATGTGGGCGATGTGGCCGTGCCCGATGAGCGCCTGCAAAAGCTGGCTGAAATCGGCAAATCGCGCGAGGTGATTCCCACCCGCATGACCTTTGTCGATATCGCCGGGCTGGTGCGCGGTGCATCCAAGGGCGAGGGGTTGGGCAACCAGTTTCTTGCCAATATCCGCGAGGTGGATGCCATCGCCCATGTGCTGCGCTGCTTCGAGGATGATGATGTCACCCATGTGGAAGGCAAGATCGACCCGGTTGCAGATGCCGAAACCATCGAGACCGAGTTGATGATCGCGGATATGGATTCGATCGAGAAGCGCCTTGCGAACCTGTCGCGCAAGATCCGCGGTGGCGAGAAGGACGCGGTTGAGCAGGACAGACTGCTGCGCCGCGCCCTTGAAGCGCTGGAAGCAGGCAAACCCGCCCGCACGGTCGAGGTGGCCGAGGATGAGATGAAGCAATGGCGCATGTTGCAGCTTCTGACATCGAAGCCGGTGCTGTATGTCTGCAATGTCGAGGAAAGCGCCTCGGCCAAAGGCAACGCATTGTCCGCGCGCGTCGCCGAGATGGCCGCAGGGCAGGGGGCGGCGCATGTCGTCATTTCTGCGCAGATCGAGGAAGAGATCAGCCAGTTGGACGCGGAAGAGGCCGAGATGTTCCTCTCCGAGATGGGGCTGGAGGAAGCTGGGCTGGACCGGCTGATTCGCGCAGGTTATGCGCTGTTGGGCTTGCAGACCTATTTCACGGTTGGCCCAAAGGAAGCCCGCGCCTGGACCATTGCGAAAGGCACGCTTGCCCCGCAGGCGGCTGGTGTCATCCACGGCGATTTCGAGCGTGGCTTTATTCGCGCCGAGGCAGTGGCCTATGACGATTATGTTGCCTGCAACGGCGAGGCTGGCGCGAAAGAGGCGGGTAAATTCCGTGTTGAAGGCAAGACCTATGAAGTCAAGGATGGCGATGTCCTGCACTTCCTGTTTAACGCGTAAACCAACGCCCTGACGCATTTTCGGGAAATCGTGTCACGAGAATCCTTGTTCTGCAAAGGCGCAGCGTTGCGAATGATATGCCATTATAAGATGATGAGGCATGTGAGTCGGAACAGAGCGTGACACGAGTAATGCGGATTGGGCGACGTTCAGCCATGAAATTGACTTTGGCTTTGCTGCTATGTCTTGTCATCGTGGCAGGGCTAAGCTGGCTTGCCCATTACCAGACCCGTGTCAAAGCATTTCATGATCTGCACGAGCGCGGGCAGAACACGCTCAGTCTGGCTGAATCCAGCTTGCGCGGGCAATTGGCGCGATTCGAGCGGCTTCCAGAACTGTTGGCTGACCAACGCGTAATCCGGTCACTCTTGCTGTCGCCCCAAAACCCAGATCTGATTCTGGCGGCAAACATGTATCTGCGCGATACGGCAGAATTGCTGGGCGCGTCGGATGTCTATGTGATGTATCGCGACGGCGTTACGCTCGCGGCGTCGAACTTTGACCAGCCGCATAGTTTCGTCGGCGGAAATTTCGCCTTTCGCCCCTATTTCTTCGACGCAATGCGGCACGGTGAGGGGCGCTTTTATGCGCTTGGCACGACTTCAAACAAGCGCGGGTATTACTTTGGTGCGCCGATAGATGTGGCGGGGCAGCGGCGCGGGGTCATGGTTATCAAGATCGACGTGGACGAGATTGAACAGGCTTGGGCCTCGGATGATCTGCGTATTCTGGTCACGGACCCTGAAAACATCATCTTCCTGTCGAATCGTCCCGACTGGCTGTTTCATGCCTTCGGGGAACTCACCCCCGAGCGGCTGTCGCGCACTGAAGAAACCCGACGTTATGCCAACGCCCCCATCGGAGAGATCGAATATCGTGCGCGCACGGACCGCCACGGGTTTAGGCTGTTGACTGGACCGGGCAGCGAAGTTGATGCCTCTGAATATCTGGTCGTCGCGCGCGAGATGCCGCAAGCCGATTGGGTGGTGCAGGTTTTGCTTCCGACACGGGCCGCACGGGTGCAGGCTGCTGCGACAGTTGCCATCGGATTGTCGCTATCCGGGATTGTCGCCTTGCTTGGCTTGATCGTCTGGCAAAGGCGGCGCCAGCTTGCCGTTCGTCTGGCCATCGAGCAGGCGGCCAAGGATGATCTGGAGCGCCGCGTTGCCTTGCGAACGACCGAATTGCGCGATGTTAATATGGCGCTTGAAGATGAGGTGGCCGAGCGGCGCGCAACCGAAGAGCAGTTGCGCAAGACCCAGTCAGAGCTGGTTCAGGCCGGAAAACTGGCCGCACTTGGCCAGATGTCTGCCGCGCTCAGCCACGAGTTCAATCAACCGCTTGGGGCCGCGCGCAATTATGCCGAGAATGCCCAACTTTTGCTGGACCGGGGCCGCAGCACAGAGGCGCGCTCGAATATCGACCGCATCGTGGGCATGATTGACCGGATGACACGCATAAGCCGCCATCTGCGTAACTTTGCACGAAAGCCAAACCAGCAGTTGCGGCCTGTGGCCTTGGCAGAAGCGGTGGTGGCCGCGCAAGAGCTTCTTGGGTGGCGCTTGGCCAAGTCCGGTGTGACGCTGACGCTTGATCTGGGCGAGGGGTCGCTTTGCGTGACTGGGGGGGCGGTGCGTTTGCAGCAGGTGCTGGTCAATTTGCTGAGCAATGCCATAGATGCCGTCGAAGATTGGCCGGACAAGCGCGTACATCTGAGCGCGCGGCTTCGCGGTGATCTGGTGCAGATCACATTGCGCGATCATGGGCCGGGCGTGCCCGAAGCGGTGCAGGCGCGGATTTTCGACCCTTTCTTTTCGACCAAGGAGGTGGGCAAGGGTTTGGGCCTTGGCCTGTCGATTTCGTATAATATCGTGCATGATTTTGGTGGCCGATTGTCGATGCGCAATCACCCCGAAGGCGGGGCAGAATTCACGCTGGTGTTGCAGGCCGCAGCGCAACCCAGCATCGAGGCTGCACAATGAGTGCATTGCACGTTCTGTTGGTGGATGATGACGCCGACTTGCGTGCATCGACAGAGCAGGCGCTGGATCTGGCTGGGCTGAAGGTAGAAGGGCTGTCCAGCCCAGAGATGGCATTGGAGCGGATCACTGCAGGGTTTGCAGGCGTTGTCATCACTGATATCCGCATGCCGGATATGGATGGCCTGACGTTAATGACGCGCATCCATGAGATTGACGGCGATATTCCCGTTATCCTCATTACCGGGCATGGTGATGTCCCGCTTGCCGTGCGCGCCATGCGGGATGGGGCGCATGATTTTATCGAAAAACCCTTTTCAGGCGCGCAACTGGCCACGATAGCGGCGCGCGCGCTCAGCTATCGTCAACTTGTGCTGGACAACCGGCGCCTCCGCGCGGTCGCGGGGCAGGCGGATGATCTGGAGGCCCGTCTGGTTGGGCGGTCAAACGCAATGATTGCCCTGCGTCGTCAGGTGCGCACTGTCGGGCCGTCAGATGCGGATGTCCTGATCATTGGCGACACCGGCACCGGCAAGGAAGTGGTCGCGCGCGCCTTGCATGACATGTCTGCGCGCGCTGCGCGTCCTTTCGTGGCGATCACCTGTTCGGCGCTGCCCGATACACTGATTGAATCAGAGTTGTTCGGACATGAGGCAGGGGCCTTTCCGGGGGCGATCCGGGCACGGATGGGCAAGTTCGACCATGCGCGCGGCGGTACGATTCTGCTCGATGATATCGGAGCAATGCCGCTGGCCCTTCAGGGCAAGTTGCTGCGGGTTTTGCAGGACAGGGTAATCACACCGCTTGGGTCCAATGTGCAGCATGATCTGGACTTGCGTTTCATCGCAACCAGTCGCGTCCCTCTGGAGCATGAGGTCACGCTAGGGCGCTTTCGCGCCGATCTTTTGTATCGGTTGAACGCCGTAAGCCTGCGTCTGCCGCCCCTGTCTGAACGGGTCGAGGATATTCCGGCACTTTTCGCGCGCCTGTTATCCGAGGCATGTGCCCGTCACCGTCTGCCCGCGCGCACGGTCAGTCCTGAATTTCTGGCCGAACTGGCGCGCGCGGATTGGCCCGGCAATGTGCGTGAGTTGCGCAACGTTGCAGAACGTCATGCCCTTGGGCTGGAGCGCGACCAGCAAAACGAAGATGCTACCACACAGACTCGCAGCTTGGCCGAGCAGATTGCAGCGCATGAACGCAAATTGCTGGTCGATGCACTGATCCGGCACAAAGGCGTACTCAAGCCCGTCTATGAAAGCATGGGCCTGTCGCGCAAGGCGCTGTATGACAAGCTGGTAAAACACGGTATCGACAAGGCGCATTTCCATACGCCGCACAAGGACATGCTGCCCTGATGCATCTGATGATGTGTGGGTTCCGACACATCATCGCGCATTCGTGTGTAGTGCTCTACACATTGGCGGGGCTGTTGGCGCTAACAGTGAGCATTTATTTCAAGACTATGGTTGCATTCAGGCTCTTGGCACCATTTCGTGCGGTGTGCGTCGGCATACCCTGGAGGGGGTTTACCGAACATTCACATACGCAAACAAAGGGGAGGTCCCAATGCGTTATACTAATTTTGCGGCTCTGGCCGCAGCAGCCGTCATGTCCATGTCGATGGCACAGGCACAGGATCGTGACGGTTGGCCGTCTGATCTGACCGTCGGCACTGCCAGCCAAGGTGGTGTTTACTTCGTTTATGGCAACGGTCTGGCGTCTTTCATCTCGGAAGAGTTGGGCATCAGCGCCAGCGGCGAAGTGACTGGTGGTCCCGTGCAGAACGTGACCCTGCTGCAGATGCAGGAACATGATATTGGCCTTGTGACTATGGGCCCCATGTTCGAAGCGTGGAATGGCGAAAGCGAACTGGCACCAGGGCTGGAACACCGCGATGTGCGCGCCCTGTTCCCAATGTATGAAACACCGTTTCAGGGCATTGCACTGGCAAGCCAGAATATCAGTTCGGTCGGTGATCTGGCTGGCAAGCGCGTCAGCGTTGGCCCGGCAGGCGGCACACCCGGCACGTATTGGCCGCGTTTCCTTGAGGCGCTTGATGTCGATGCAAACGTGTCCTTCGCAGGCGCTGCCGATGCGGCAAGCCAGTTGCAGGATGGTCTGATTGATGCATTCGTCTTTGCGGCGGGTGTTCCGATCTCGGCCTTCTCTCAGCTTGCAGCGGAAGCGGATGTACGCACCTTCACCTTCTCGGATGAAGAGCATGCAGCATTGCTGGAAGCCTTCCCTGAAGTGTCGCCCTTCACCATTCCGGGCGGGTCCTACACTGTGCAGGACGAAGACCAGCAATCTGTCGCAATGTGGAACTTCGCAGTTGTCCATTCCGACATGCCCGAGAGCTTAGCTTATGAAATCACCAAGCTGGTGATGGAAAACAACGACCGGATGATGCAGATCCACGCTGCCGCTGTGGCGACCCTGCCTGAGAACTATATCAACAACGGCTTCCTGCCCTATCACCCGGGTGCTGTGCGCTGGTTCGAAGAGAATGGCTTTGACATCCCGGAAGAGCTTAAGGACTAAGCGTCTGATTGTCCGATAACACATACAAAAGGCCGCCAAGCGCGGCCTTTTGCGCAGGCATTAAAGAATATCATTGCCACAGGGACGGAGCCCGTAACATGTCACAGCCGCAAGACCGGATTGATAACCTCGACATAGACCCTGACAAGATTGCCGACGGGGTAGATCGGGAAATCATCATGTCCAACCAGCGGGTCCCGCCGGGGGTGTTGGGCTGGGTGCTGGCTTTGTGCTGTATTTTGTACACTGCGTTTCATATTGGCGCGATGAACATCTACCCATTGGAAACATGGGTTTACCGTCTTAGCCATGTAACTGGCGGATTGATCCTTGGCTTTCTGATTTATTCGGCAACTGTTTTTCCCGAAACATCCGAGGACCGCAAAGGTCGTTCACTTCCAGAAATGGCCCTTGTCGGGCTGGCGTTTCTGGCCGTGGGTGTGGCCTTTGTCCAGATCGTATGGGCCATTGCCACGGGCAATCTGATTGGCATGGGTGCGCCGCCCGACCAGATGAAATACAGCTTTGGCTGGCCGCTTATGGTGGGCACATCGCTGGCGCTGGTGGCAAGCTGGTTGTTTCCGGGGCGCGACCGCACGCGCATTGCTTTGGCGGATGTGATCCTTGCTTTTGCGGCGCTGACAGTTGGAATATATATCATCGCCCATGCCGGATTCTTGCGCAATCGCGCGGGTGTCTTTCCGCATGTGAATGACATGTATGCGGCCATTGCCGGGATCGTCCTTATTCTGGAAATGACGCGCCGCCTTGCAGGGCTGGCGCTGGTGGTGATTGTGGCGGTATTCATCGCCTACGGGTTTCTGGGCCCGTGGCTGCCCGGTTTTCTAAACCATCGCGGCTATAGTCCCGAACGGTTCTTTGCGCGCATCTATACCGATATCGGGGTGCTTGGCCCGACAACGGCGGTGTCTTCGACCTATATCATTCTGTTCATCACCTTTGCCGCATTCCTTCAGGCCAGTCGCGTGGGCGAGTATTTCATCAACTTCGCCTTTGCCGCCGCTGGTGGCGCGCGGGGGGGCCCTGCGAAAGTGGCGATTTTCGGGTCCGGCCTGATGGGCATGATCAACGGCACGTCGGCGGGCAATGTGGTGTCTACGGGCTCGCTGACAATTCCGCTGATGAAAAAGGTTGGATACAAGCCCCAGACGGCGGCCTCGGTCGAGGCGGCGGCGTCTTCGGGTGGGCAGATTCTGCCGCCCATCATGGGGGCTGGTGCGTTTATCATGGCCGAGATCACGGGCATTCAATACCGTGAAATCGTGATTGCCGCGATTATTCCGGCGGTGCTGTATTTCCTGTCGGTCTATTTCATGGTCGACAAGGAAGCCTTGAAGAAAGGCATGAAGGGGCTGCCCCGGTCGCAACTTCCAAAGTTCCGAGAGATGGCCAAGCAGGCATATCTGTTCATTCCCATCATCATGCTGATCGGTGCGCTGTATGTCGGCTATTCGGTCATTCGCGCGGGCACGTATTCCATGGTTGCCGCATTCGCAGTCAGCTACATTCGGGTGTTGGTTGATGGGCGCGAGGATGGACTCTGGAATCATCTGATGGGCCTGATGCTCTGTGTTCTGGCGCTGATGCCGCTTGTGGTTGGTGCGCAGATACTGATTGATGGCTGGGGCGATGGGACAACGCTGCAACTGGTCGTCTCGATCCTGATCAGTGCTATATCGATGTTCGGTATTTTCATGACGCTACGGCTGAACTCGCCCAAATCGGCGGGTATTGCCAAGGCGGTCGAGCATTTCCGCATGATCCCCTATGCGCTGGAAATCGCAGCCAAAATGTCGCTGCAACTGGTCGCGGTCTGTGCCGCCGCCGGGGTGATCGTGGGCATTATCGCGATTACCGGCATTGGCGTGCGCCTGTCGGGCGTGCTGATGGCGATTGCAGGGCAAAGCCAGTTGCTGGCGCTGTTCTTTGCGATGTGTGTGGCAATCATCCTCGGTATGGGCATGCCCACCACCGCGGCCTATGCCGTGGCGGCCAGCGTGATTGCGCCGGGCCTGATCCGCATGGGGATTGAACCGCTGACAGCGCATTTCTTCATCTTCTACTATGCCGTTATGTCGGCCATCACGCCGCCGGTTGCGCTTGCGGCCTATGCGGGGGCGGCCATTGCGCAATCTGACCCGATGAAAACATCTGTCGAGGCGTTCAAGATCGGGCTTGCGGCTTTTGTCGTGCCGTTCATGTTCTTCTACAGTTCATCCTTGTTGATGCAGGGAGAGACGCTGGATATTATCCATGTCTTTGTGACCGCGTCCTTGGGCATCTACCTGCTGGCCTCGGCGGTGCAGGGCTGGCTGTTCGGGGCAATTGGCTGGCCATTGCGGGTGATCGTGGGAGTGGCAGCACTTGCCATGATCGCAGGCGGCTGGACTTCGGACCTGATCGGGTTGGGCGTTGCTGGGGCTGTATTCCTGTATCAGCGGGCAATCGCAGGCAAGGCCAACACGACCAGCGCATAAGCGCAAGGCAACTGATAGTAAAACGGCCCCGGCATATCGCCGGGGCCGTTCTCGTTTCGAAGGACAGCGGCTTCAGCCAAAGGCGTCCGGTTCTGATGCCTTGCGCTGGTCGATATAGCTTTGCAGCGCCTCGGAAATGCTGGGGTCCAGCATGGGTTGCTGGTAATCGCCCAGCATCTTGGCCACCCGCACGCTGGCAAGTGCTTGCGTGTCGCGCGCGCCGTCTTCGTCCCATGTCTCGAAGGGTTTGTAATCCAGCAGGTCAGAGCGCCAGAACGCATCCTTGAAATTGGCCTGTGTATGCGCGCAGCCCAGAAAATGCCCGCCGGGACCAACTTCGCGCAAAGCGTCCATCGCCTGCCCGTTCTCCGACATGTCGATTCCGCGCGCCAGATGGTGCAGCGCGCCAAGCTGGTCGGCATCCATAACGAATTTCTCGTAGGATGAGACAAGCCCCCCTTCCAGCCAGCCACAGGCATGGAGCATGAAATTCACCCCGGCCAGAAGTGCCATGTTCAGGCTGTTTGCCGTTTCATAGGCGGCTTGTGCATCCGGCAGTTTGGACCCACAGAACGACCCGCCTGAACGGTAGGGCAGACCCAGCCGCCGCGCCAGTTGCCCGGCCCCATAGGTGATCAGTGCGGCCTCTGGTGTGCCAAAGGTGGGCGCGCCACTATTCATGTCGATCGAGGTCACAAAAGCCCCGAAGATTACCGGCGCACCGGGGCGGACAAGCTGGCTATAGGCCACCCCGGCCAACACCTCGGCCAGAACTTGTGTCAGCGTGCCTGCAACCGTGGTAGGGGCCATGGCACCGCCCACGATAAAGGGCGAAATGATGCAGGCCTGATTTGCCTTTGCATAGATTTCCAGCGCACCCATCATCACCGAATCGAAAGTGAGCGGCGAGTTGATATTGATAAGCGAAGTCATGACTGTGTTCTGGTCAACGAAATCTGATCCGAACAGGATCTTCGCCATCTCGACAGAATCGGCCGCGCGCACAGGTTCGGTAACTGACCCCATGAAGGGCTTGTCCGAATACAGCATGTGCGCCTGAATCATGTCCAGATGGCGCTTGTTCACGGCCACATCCGTCGGCTCGCACACAGT
>SLAT01000019.1 GCA_007126715.1 Roseinatronobacter sp. | reverse complement strand
GTTAAAAAACGTCAGTCCAGACGCGACACCACCCCATCAGCGAAAGCCGTGATAAGGGTCTCGTATGCGCGCTCATTTTCTACACTCTCAAACAAAAGCGGTTCACCGCTTTCGTCCACAACCGTCATGCCCGACAATGACACGCTCAGTTCGTAAGAATTGAAATTCGCGTTATTGTTTTCATCGGTGATATTCACCTGACCAACAAGCACAGACTCTTCGAGATCGAAATTGCGCTCAAACGAATTTGCAAGTGCAACTTCTTCCAGCCGAACCGAGATTTTTACACCTTCATCCTCGATGCGATCCACGATCTTGGAAAGAATCGCATTTTCCAGATCTTCTGCGATGGATGACCAGAACAGCGCAGCCTCTTCGTTGCCAATGGCGGCAATATCGGCCGCAACGGTAACTTCGGACACGGGAACAACATCAGCAATCGCCGTGCTCGACGCAAGCGCAAACAGTGCGGGAGCAAGAGTATGGGAAAGTTTCATCTTTCATTTCCTTTATTTGACACGGTCGTTTTCCGACCCCATGTCTTCAAAAACCCTGCAAACACTGCAACGGTTCCCAGCAGGCAGAATACTGCGCGGGAAAGTGGACAAAAAAGGCATGGGTTTCACTCGCGACTGCGGTTGCGCTTGGACCGCCTCTTTACATTGGCCGAGAGATCATAGGGCCGGTTGAACCATTCGAACGACAGCCCGTTTCGCTCATCCTGGCCCATATCCGCCTTCCAGACACCGGGTTCTGGTTTCCTTTGGGACAGCTAATAAGAGGCAAAACAGATGAGGAACGCGTAGCAATCGGGCATCACCATGCAAATTACGTCATTAGAAAGTTGAAGCTCAATGAACTGGCAAGTGGGACTCGAAGAATACCGGGAATAGATGGCCCATTGGTGGGGGCGTCGCATGATATTGTTACGATCCAGGGTGCAGGGATCAGCACAAAATTCGGAAATGCCGAGAAGCCTTCGTACTGTGCGTGTCCGAGCCCACAGAAAAACTGGCTGTTTGAAGCAAGAAACCAAAGAATTCCGCACGGGCACAAATTCGGTAGAGGCTGGGACACCGCATATACACATACGAATGCTCGTGCACGGCTGTTGCATTGGGAGCGGCCTGAAGCTCTGCCAGTGGAGGTGCAGTTCAGGCATCAACTTGGCATCAAACTCGGCGAAGAAGATGTCCGGAATGCGGCCCCTATGGGTATTGCGGGCACATTTCATTCTGTCGCGCCCGCAAACTCGCCGATCTGGATAACGCGCGCATTCGACAACGTCATCACCAATCATGGCGGGTTTCAGAACTATGCGATGTGGTGCGCGCTGTCACAGATGGTTCTGGATGACGTAGCTTCAAAACGTGATTGATTTGGCGTTATAGACAGTGGGCGTTTAGGCGTCACACTGAAATGCTTCCTCTGGTGCTCAGCGGGTTGCCCGTGGCGTCGATCCGACGACGGGAACAACTGCCGATGGCACGCGGGCTGGAAGTCTACATGTCGAACCGGCAACACCGGCACGGGGCACGTCTAAGACCGAACACATGGCCGCACAGCCCCAAGTCTGGCGGACAGTATCATGCTCAGATGCAAGGCAGCTTGCAGTCATGTTGGTCTTGCCATCGCATATCCGGGGCCGTTCAGGTGGTCGGTGCTTTGCGCGCAGTCAGGCCATGCATGGCGCAAGCTATGCCGCGTCGGCGAAGTTTCACGACCGATCCGCTCAAAGCGAGGCGCGTACTGGTTTGCTGGCGCTACGGATGTTGAACGCCAAAAGCACAAGAAAGGCTGCGAAGGCTGTCCACTGGAACATAGGATCAGTTTCAGGCCAGATCAGCGCTCCGCACAGTGCGGCCAGCAAGATGCGCTGCACCACGCCAACTGCGTTTTCCATATGCCCCTCGAAAGCTGCGGCAATACAGTAAAGTGCGGCCAATGTTAGCACCGTAACCTGTAGTTTCTCGAATAACGTCCCTGTCAGAAGTGGCGTGAAGGCAAACATCAGCGGCACGATATAAAGGGCCTTTGCCATTTTCCATGCGGTGATGCCTGTGGCCATAGGCCGGCTTCCGGCAATGGCCGCGGCGGCAAAAGCCGTCAGGCATACCGGTGGCGTGACAGAACTGTCCTGACTGAGCCAGTAGATGATCATATGCGCAGTCAGCAGCGCAGAGATGACCAGATCGCGGCTGAGTATGCTTTCAACAATGGTGCGCCGCATCTCCAGCGGTGCAGCCTCAAAGATGATCTCGGCCTGACTGCGGGCCATGGGCAGGCCGATTTCGGCGGCGAATTGCGGGGTCCCCATCGCAAGTATGCCCTGCATATTCTCGGGCACAGCACCGGCTGCGATTGCATTGATCACCTCGATGCGGGTAATCATATCGGCAAGCGCTGGCGCAGATAGCGTGGCGACGACAATATACGCGGCCGTCACTGGCAGGCCCATCCCAAGCACAAGCGAAGCCAGTGCGATCAGGGCGATTGCAATCAGGACAGAGTTATTCGCCCATGCGCCAATCATCAGTGAAAAGGTGTTGCCTATACCGCTGATTGTGACCGCAGCAATCACCACCCCGATGGCAACCAGCAACACAGCGGTCAGCACCATGTTGCGCGTGCCCAGTGCCAGACTCTCCAGTATCGCCATGGGGCCCATGGGGCGCGGTGTGACCCATGAGAACACGACCACGGATACAATTGCAAACCCTGCCGCATAGGATGGCGTGAAGCCCCATACCATCAGGCTTACAAGAACACCAAGCGGGCCGAAAAAGGCGATGCCATTCTCACGCAAGACCTGCCACAGCGACTTCTCGGGGCCCGGATCGGGCGCAAGCTCAAGCCGTTTTGCGGTGATGCGCACATAGAATGCGATGGACAGGAAAAAGATAAGCGCAGGCAAAACAGACACGGCGGCAATCGTCAGATAGGACACGCCGGTGAAACTTGCCATGACAAAGGCACCCGCCCCCATGATGGGCGGCATGATTTGCCCGCCTGTGGAACTTGCCGCCTCTGTCGCTGCGGCCGTGCGCGC
>SLAT01000110.1 GCA_007126715.1 Roseinatronobacter sp. | reverse complement strand
TGTTCGACCGATGTGTTTGACTGCGCGGCATAGAGGATCATCGGGATTGACGGGGGGATGATAATCGCAAGCGACGCCGAAGAAGATGTGATCGCGGCCGAAAACTCTTTGGTATAACCGCGCTTTTTCATTTGCGGGATCATCACCGAGCCCATCGCGGCAACATCTGCCACAGCAGAGCCGGAGATTTCTGCAAAAAACAGGGACACGCCTACATTCACCATCGCCAGCCCGCCGCGGACAAAGCCGATCAGAGCGGTGACAAAGTTGATCAGCCGGTCAGTGATGCCGCCTGCATTCATGATCGCCCCGGCAAGCACAAACATCGGAATGGCGATCAGAGAGAAATTTGTGGCACCGTTATACATGCTTAGCGCGACTGTCACCAGACTGGCCGGCCCTTGCGTGACAAGCAGCCCCAGAACCCCTGCAAGCGCCAGAGCGACCGCAATGGGCACATTGATGCAGATCATCACCAGCAGGGCAATGAAGATAGCAAACATCAGCATCAGGAGCGCTCCTTGGTCTTTTGCAATTCTTTTTCGACTTCTTCCTCGATCTCGGCATGTTCCAGCGAGATGCCGCGAACGGTCTTGGACCAGTAATCCGGCAGGCTGAGCAGTTGACAGAATATGAACAACAGCGCCCCGATCGGGATGACGGATTGGGTGAAGTGGACAGGCACCCAAGGCAGTGACACAAGGTTCATGCCATACAGAACGTTGAGCACCTCGAACCCGGCCCATGCCATCAGGATGAAAAAGCCGATCACCAGCAACTCGCCCACGATAATGGCCAGCTTGCGCAACGGTTCTTGCAGCGACAGCAGGATTGAATCGAAGCCGATATGTCTGCGGTGCAGCGCGGCGAGGGCGGACCCGTAATAAGTGATCCATGCCAGCAAAATGACAGCGACTTCGTCATACCATACGAAACTCTGCCCCATCAGCCGTGCGAGTACAGCGACGATCACCACGACTGTCAGCACAACCATCAGCAGGATTGTGAACCACTGAAGCACGAAGCTGGTGATCTTGTTGAGCCTTGAAAGTGTAGCTTGCATTTGAGTGGCGTATCCCTTTTGGCGGCGCAGACCGCTGCCCAACAGGCAACGGCGCGTAGCACGTCTTGAAACCGGGAATTACCGGGAGCCTGAGTTCAGGCTGCCGGTTTGGGGTCAGCTTGCGTCAGCAAGCCCAAGGACGGTGTCGATCAATTCTTGCCCGCCTTCGATTTCACTGGCGAAAGCGTCAAAAACCGCCTGAGATGCTTCGACAAAGGCATCTCTGTCGGCCTCATTGATCTCCACACCAGCCGCCTCGATGACTTCGAGCAGGCTGTCTTCAAGCTCTTGCGCCTTGGCGTAGGTAAAGGTCGTCGTTTCCGCTGCGCAATCGTTCAGCACTGCTTGCACGTCTTCGGAATGGGCGTTGAAGTGGCGTTGAGACGCTAGAATGAAGGCAGGTGTGTAGACGTGGTTCGTGATCGAAAGATACTTCTGCACCTCTTGAAACTGCGATGATGCAATCTGCGCATAGGGGTTTTCCTGCCCGTCCATCACGCCGGTCTGAAGTGCGGTGAACACATCTGACAGGGCCATCGGGGTTGGGTTGGCCCCGTATTCGCGGAACATGCGGACCCGCCATTCACCCGCCGGGGTGCGCAGCTTGATCCCTCTCAGGTCTGAGGGAACATTGATCGGGCGGATATTGTTGGTGATGTGCCGAAACCCGTTCTCGGCCAGACCCACGATGTGATAGGCATTTGCCTGCGCGGCCTCTTGGAACATGTCGCCAAGTGTATCCCAGACGCGCAGCATATGGTCGCGATCGGCGATGATATAGGGCATCTCGAACACCCCGAAGCGCCCATCAACCGAAGACATCACGGTTGATGGCAACGAAAAATCGACCTGCCCAAGGCGCAACAACTGAAGCAGTTCATTGTCATTGCCCAGCTGTGACGAGCCAAAAGTCTGTACTTCGACAGCGCCTTCGGATTGTTCGGCCACGCAGGCTGCGAAATGATTTGCCGTTGCCTCGAACAAAGAGCCGGGTCCACCAACATGGCCGAATCTGAGTGTCGTGGCCGATGCGATCGCGGGCAATGCCACGACCGACGCCACGATGGTTGCTACCAATGCTCTCTTCATGGTCTTCCTCCCTTGGTTTCATGCAGAATTACAGGCTTTGCTGCTCGGTTTTTCTTGCTTGCCCTTCTTCGCGCTTGCGTGGATGTCGCGCGGGCTCCTCCTTCCCGCGCGACACCAGGGCTTTCAGGCGGCGGCGCGTGCGCCCTCGCCGGTCTTTCCAAGTGCATCCATTGCGGCTTGAACCCCGCCTGCCTTATAGGGCACGCCGGCGTCGCGAAGGCCCATTTCCACGCCGGAAAGTGTCCCGATCAGCATCAGATCATTGAAGTCGCCCAGATGTCCGATCCTGAACACACGATCTGCCACTTTTGACAAACCGTTGCCCAGCGACATGTCGTAGTTGCGCAGGGTCACAGCCCGGAAATTATCTGCCGAATGCCCGTCGGGCATCAACACTGCGGTCAGGACTGGAGAGCGATCTGCCGGTTTTTCACACAGCACTTCCAACCCCCAGGCTGTAACAGCAGCACGTGCCGCATTGGCATGGCGCTTGTGGCGGGCAAAGACGTTCTCAAGCCCTTCTTCATGCAGCATATCAATCGCTTCATTCAGGCCATAAAGCAGGTTAGTGGCTGGCGTGTAGGGGAAATAGCCCGTCTGGTTGGGGCCAGCCATTTCGTCCCAGCTCCAGTAAGACCGCTTCAGTCCTGCTTGCTCTGATGCCTTGATGGCCTTTGCGCTGATCGCATTGAACGACAGGCCCGGTGGCAGCATCAAGCCTTTCTGCGACCCTGAAACAGTGACATCGACGCCCCATTCGTCATGCTGGTAATCCACAGATCCAAGCGAGGATATTGTATCAGCCATGAAAAGGGCAGGGTGGTTGGCTGCATCAATGGCGCGGCGCACGGCGGCTATATCGGTAACAGCGCCGGTCGATGTTTCATTATGAACAACGCAAACCGCCTTGATTTCGTGCGTGCCATCGGCGCGCAGACGTTCTTCAATAGCGGCTGCATCGGCGCCGCTGCGCCAGTTGCCCTCTATGAAAACCGGAACCAGCCCCAGCTTTTCCGCCAGTTTCTGCCAAAGCATCGCAAAATGGCCGGTCTCATACATCAACACCTTGTCGCCGGGCGACAGGGTGTTCACCAGTGCCGCCTCCCATGCGCCTGTCCCTGATGAGGGATAGATGACAACTTGGCTTTCGGTTCTGAAGATCGCCTTCATCCCCTCCAACGCTTTTTGGCCCACCTTGGCAAAGGCGGGGCCGCGGTGGTCCATCGTTGGGTAATCCATCGCCCGCAAGATGCGGTCAGGCACATTCGAGGGGCCTGGTATCTGCAAAAAATGGCGGCCTGCGGTCATCCTTTATCCTCCCCAGCATCGCGAAGTCCAGCCCAGGTGAAATATTATTATAGCCTGGGTGAGTCATGAGTAATTTTGTTGCATTGAATTCTGAATTCAATATTCTGTCAAGAAATATCTTGTATACACGTCGCAATGAGGTTTCATGCTGGACATCACACTTCAACAGCGCCTGCGCCGCGAGGTCGAAGGCGAAACGCAATTCGATCACTTCTCGCGCGGGCGGTACGCGACCGACGCTTCTATCTATCAAATCATGCCAGCCGGGGTGATTGTGCCCAAGCGCAGCGAAGATATCGCGGCGGCACTTGATGCAGCATCACAGGCCGGTGTGCCGCTGACAATGCGTGGCGGGGGCACGTCACAATGCGGCCAGACCGTCAATTCAGGTCTGATTGTGGATTGCTCGCGCTATTTCAACCGGATCATTGACCTTGATATTGTTGGCAGGCGCGCGGTTGTTGAACCCGGAATCGTGCTCGACGATCTTAATCGCATACTCAAACCGCATGGCCTGTGGTTCCCCGTCGATGTGTCGACCGCATCGCGCGCCACGATCGGGGGGATGGTTGGCAACAACTCGTGCGGTGCACGCTCTTTGCGCTATGGAACTACACGCGACAATGTCGAGTGCATTGAAGGGTTCCTTGCCGATGGAACCAGCTTTGATTTTGGCAGGGAACCGGGCAACCGCGTGCCCGAGGCACTGCTTCGTCAAATGTTGGAGATTGGCGCGCGCGAGGCGGATGAAATTGCCGCCCGCTTCCCGAAAGTGCAGCGCCGTGTCGGTGGCTATAATATCGACGCCTTGATCCCGGATGCAGCGCCCATAAACCTCGCCCATTTGCTGATCGGCTCTGAAGGGACGTTGGCAATCTCCACGGCGATCGAAATCAAGCTCTCTCCCTTGCCCTCTGCAACACGGGTTCTGGGTGTCTGTCATTTTCCGACTTTCCGCGCTGCGATGGAAGCGGCCAAACCCATGGTCGGGCTGAACCCGACATCGGTCGAGTTGGTGGATAGCACCATGATCGAGCTTGCGCGCGCCATTCCGCTTTATGCGACCACGCTGGAAAAATTCGTGCGCGGCGTTCCGGCGGCAATGCTGCTTGTCGAATTTGCTGACAGCCCCACCGAAAACCAGCAGAACATGCAGCGTCTTGCCGATACCATGTCGGATCTGGGCTATGGTTTCGGGCGTGGCGGCGCGCATGAAGGTGGGGTTGTCGAAATCTGGGACATGTCGCTGGCCGCTGAAATCGGTGAATTGCGCAAGGGCGGTCTTAACATCATGATGTCGATGAAGGACGAGGGAAAACCTGTGTCCTTTGTCGAGGATTGCGCCGTCCCGCTAGAACATCTGGCGGATTATACCGACCGTCTGAGCGATGTATTCCGCAGCCACGGCACCACAGGAACATGGTATGCCCACGCTTCAGAAGGTTGCTTGCATGTGCGCCCGGTGCTGAACCTGAAACAGGAGAAAGACGTGCGCGCCATGCGCGAGATTGCCGAGGCAGCTTTTGCAATGGTGCGCGAATACAAGGGCTCGCATTCCGGAGAGCATGGCGACGGCATCGTGCGTTCGGAATTTCACGGGGCGATGTTTGGTGCGCGCATCCTTGCCGCATTCGAGCAGGTCAAGGCAGCATTCGACCCTGACGACCGCCTGAACCCCGGCAAGATCGTGCATGCGCCAAAAATGGATGATCGCACGCTGATGCGCTACGCGCCGGATTACACATTCACTGATCTTAAGACAGGCCATGATTGGTCAGCGTGGCCCGGAAAAAGCGGCGGCCTTCAAGGCGCAATCGAGATGTGCAACAACAACGGTGCGTGCCGCAAACTCAAGGGTGGCGCGATGTGCCCCAGCTACCGTGTGACGCGCGATGAACGCGACGTGACTCGTGGGCGGGCCAATACCTTGCGACTTGCGCTGTCCGGTCGTCTGGGCAAGGACGCGCTGCATTCTGATGCGATGGCCGCGACGATGCGGCTTTGTGTCGGCTGCAAGGCTTGCAAAACCGAATGCCCGACCGGGGTCGATATGGCCCGGATGAAGACCGAGGTGCTTTATCAGCGAGGTCAGAAAAGCGGCTTCGGGCTGCGCGAAAGGTTGATCGCCACAATGCCGCGATATGCCCGGCTGGCCGTGGCATTGCGTGGGCTGGTTATGCTGCGCAATAGGGTTCCTGCCTTGGCAGCATTGGGCGAGCGGCTGATGGGCTTTGCAAAAGACCGAAGCCTGCCGCAGTTCCGCGCGGACTTTTTCCGCGATGCCGAAGTTGCGCAAAATCGCCCGTCCGCGGCTGGCAGTAAAGTTATTCTCTTTACCGATACGTTCAACCGCTGGATGGAGCCAGAGATTCCGCGCGCGGCGTTGCGTGTGTTGGTCCGGGCAGGCTATGATGTGATAACAGTATCTGGTGCTGGGCGTCCGCTATGTTGTGGACGAACATATCTGGCCGCCGGAATGATCGACCAGGCCCGCGCCGAGGCACGGCGCACACTGGACGCGCTGATCCCACATATCAGGTCGGGCGTTCCCGTCATCGGGCTGGAGCCGTCCTGCCTGCTAACCTTGCGCGATGAATTCTTGACGCTTCTACCGGGGGAGGATGCCCGCCACTTATCCGAGAACGCTTATCTGCTTGAAGAGTTCATTGCCCGCGAGTCCCGCGCAGGGCGATTTGACCTTCCAATGCAAGATCAGGGCGCGGTTGCCCATGTTCACGGCCATTGCCATCAGAAGGCGGCGGGCGTGATGGGGGATATGGGCTATGCCTTGTCACTGATACCCGGCCTTGACGCGCAGAATATTGAAAGCAGTTGTTGTGGCATGGCTGGCGCTTTTGGGTATCAGGCGGAAACTGTGGACATCTCGAAGCAAATGGGCGAGTTGTCGCTGCTTCCGGCAGTAAGGGCCGCAGCGGCGCAGGATATTGTCATTGCAAACGGAACATCGTGCCGCCACCAGATTTCGGACGGAACCGGGCGGCAGGCAGAGCATATTGCACAGGTCTTTGACCGCGCATCGAAAAACGCTTAAGTCGAGGGAATGGAAATGGAGAACTCTCAGTTGGAGGCCATGACAACACCCGTCGCGCATGAACCGATCAACCGAACGGCGCTCGCTGTCGAGATTACCAATCGTCTGCGTCAGATGATCCTCGAAGGGCAGTTGCAGCCGGGTGAGAAGATCAATGAAAAGCTGTTGACCCGGCAATTCGGTGTCTCGCGCACACCCTTGCGCGAGGCAATGAAAGTGCTGGCTGCCGACGGTCTTCTGGATCTTATCCCGCATCGCGGGGCTGTCATAACCCGCCAGAGCACGTCGGAAATGTCAGAGGTTTTTCGCGTTCTGGCAGCGCTGGAAAGTCTGGCGGGAGAGTTGGCCGCCGAACAGGCAAGCGACGCTGATCTGCGCAACATTGCCGCGCTGACTGCCGATTTGCGCCAATCCTATCAGGATGGGGATCGGCCACGGTATTTCAGTATCAATCAGGCCATTCATCAGGCAATCCTGACAGCGACGGGCAATGAAACACTCATCAGGTCGCATGAATCCATTGCGTTCCGGGTTCAGCGCGCCCGCTATCAGGCCAATCTTACTTCTGATCGCTGGCGCGCGGCAGTGGAAGAGCATGAAGCCATTGCTGCAGCGTTGCACGCGCGCGATGCCCAGCGCAGCGGTCAGTTGATGAAAGCGCATCTGCTTCACAAATTCGCTGCGATAAACATGCAGCGACAGGACTGACACGCGTTCAAATTTGGATGGCGCGGCAGGGCTTGGATGCACGCCAAGGTCCGCAAGCTGGGGGCGAAATTGGGTCGACCAGTTTGGGCAGATATCTTTCAGCCAAGATCCTGCGCGAATACGCTTTAGCCCAACCGTTCTGACACAGAAAAAGAGCGAGGCTATGACCTCGCTCTTTTTGTCGGTTTTCCTTAGAAGCTGTTACCCGAAGATATCGGCGACAATGCCGTTATACCAACCGATGCTCTCTTCGTAAGTCTGACGGCGCAGTTCGTCGTCTTCGCCAGTCTGGCTGATGAAGCTGGAGACAGATTCAATCTGATCGTCACCCGCCTCATAATTCGCGCCCACTTTCACACCATCATCTGTCGCAATCAGCGACCAGCAGGTGTTGGAGTAGCGCGCCGGGAAAATGCGGCTGCCGGTCAACTCGCCCCGGATCACATTCGCCACGACCTTGGCCTGCGAATTGGCCGAAAAGCCAGATTTTGGCATCGCGCCCTGTGCGCTGGCATCCCCCAGAACAAAGACATTCTCATCCATGCGAGAGCGCATGTCTGAAGGAAAGACAGGTGCCCAGCCAGAGTCATTCGTCAGCCCGGCCAGTTCCGCGATCTTGCCTGCTTTTTGCGCTGGAATGACATTGCAGACATCGACGGCTTCAACCACACCGTCAATGACCACTTCCATCGCGTCAGGGCGCACTTCGACCCTGTCACCACCAAAATCGGGGCCGATACGAGTGACCATGCCGGAGTAATGGCGTTCCCAGCCTTCTTCGAACAGAGCTTGTTTGGAATAGTTTTCTTTGGGGTCCACAATCAGGATCTTTGCGGTCGGATTGATCTGCGACAATACATGCGCCACCATCGACACGCGTTCGCCCGGCCCTGGGGGGCAACGATAGGGGTTGGGCGGTGCGACCATGCAGAAAGTGCCGCCCTCGCGCATATTCTCGATCTGATGCTTGAGCAGTTGCGCCTGCGTGCCGGACTTGTAGGCATGTGGCATCAGGCTTTGTTGTGACACATCCCAACCGGGAACAGAGCCTTCGACAAAGTCGATCCCGGGGGCCACAACCAGCCGATCATAGGAAATGGACTCGCCCGACGCCAGCGCTACGGTCTGTGCGTCGCGGTCCACGCCCACCGCCCAATCATGGACGACATTCACACCAAGGCGCGCGATATTTCCATAGTCGTGGCCAAGTGCGTCAAATTCCCAGAATCCGCCCAGATAGAGGTTTGAGAAATAGCAGGTGTAGTATTTGCGAGATGGCTCGATCAGTGTCACATCAACTGCGCCATCGCTATCCTTGGCGATGTAGCGCGCGACAGTGCCGCCGCCCGAACCGCCGCCGATTACGACAACGCGGGGCTTTGCCTGACCCAATGCCATAGGGGCCGAAAGGGCTACGGACGCAGCCGTGGCCGTGCCCAGAAAAGTACGTCTGTTCAGTGTCATAAGGTCTCTCCCATTGGCGCCTGTTAACAGGCGAATTTCGCGCCGTTCCTCCCCGATTGTCCAGAGCCTGCGAAAATTGCGGCCATGACGTGACGGGAACATCATTCCTTCGCGCGCGAATTTGTCAGGAACAATGTGTGGATGCACGCGTCCCCCTCGCATGCATGGACTGCCCCGGAACACGCCGGGGGCAAACCTGTTCTTATTCGCGGCCCAATTCGCGGAAATAGGCCGCCAGTGCAGCAATTTCTTCATCGTCGAGTCGCTGCGAAACGGATTGCATGACTTCATGCGGTCGCAGCTTTTGCTTGTAGGCATGCATTGCAACGACAAAATCTTCCTCGGGCCAGCCGACAATACCGGGAATTCCAGCGTGATCGCCGCTGCGCTGGTGGCAGGTCGTGCATTCGGCACTCAGGAACTCACCATATTCGACATCTCCTTCAATCGCCAGAGTTTCGGCCGAAAGCTCGACCTCTCTCGCGATGGCGGTCGGCGATGCCTCCGGGATGTTCTGCGGCTGATCGGAATAGGCCCGCATATAGGCAATCAGATTCGCACGCCGTTCTTCATCGCGAAGGCCGCGATAGGACATGCGTGTCCCTGAAACCAGCGCACGCGGGTTCTCGATATATGCGTGCAGGCGCGACAGATCCCAGAACATCCCATCGCGCCCCTGACGCACAAGCGCCTCGGAATACCGGAAATCCTCATGGCTGCCGGCGCGACGGTCGAAGATACGGTTCAGATGGGGTCCAATCCGGTGTGCGGCGCCCTCGCCGATCTGATGACAACTGGCGCATTCGCGCTGATAAACCTGTGCCCCGGCAACCGCATCACCGATGGGTGTTGCCTGAGGCACTGCAATATTCGGGGCCAGCATGGCCCCGATGAGAAACAGAGGTTTTAGTTTCTTGATCACCACGCCTCCGAGTTTCAGTTGGAATACGACATCAGATAAGCAATCAGTGCCGCCCGTTCATCTTCGCTGCGCACACCCCTGAAGGACATGCGGTTTCTTGGGACTAAGCCTGCCGGATTTTCGAGGAACGCGTCAAGTGTTTCCTCAGTCCAGATCAGCCCACCCTCTGCCGCTTCAACAAAAGCGGGCGAGTAACGAAAACCGTCTGCATGCGCTGCTGCCTGCCCGAAGATGCCGTTAAGCATCGGGCCAGTACCATTGCGCGCGCCATCACCAAGCTGGTGACAGGTGCGGCACTGACGCCATGCGGCCTCGCCCGCGGCAACCAGTTCAGGGTCCAGCGAGGCAAGCTGTACCGCTTCTGCCTCTGGGGCCGCGTCTGGTTGTGCGGATGCTTCCTCTGCCTCTTCAACAACTTCAGGTGCAGACACCGGGGCACTGCCGTCGGAATAGGTGAACCGAATGATCGGGAATTCCGGCGTCACATCAATATCAGTGGCACGTGCTGAAATCTCGACGGGGTCACGGCAGTCGCTCATGCAGGGGTCTCGGATGAATTCAGGGAATTCCGCCTGAGCCCTGTCATCAAGATAAAATCCGCCCTCATTGGGTAAACGAATTTCAGTGAAATTCTCGTTACTCAATTCGAAGTCGTCATCCACTAGCCCGGCAGAATAGAGGATATAGGCCGTAATGGCATAGACTTCATCAGTCTCAAGGGTCTGCGCGGCGCCAAAGGGCATGGAGCGGTTGATATAATCCCATACGGTCGACAGATAGGGCCAATAGGATTCGACTGTCTTGAGCGGGCGTTCATCGGTCAATGATCCGCGCCCGCCAACGATCGCGGGCCACGCACCTGCGCCCTCGGCAAAGTCACCGTGGCAGACCGCGCATTGCTCGATCCAGTAGTCTTCGCCATCGAGAACGTTGCCGCGCCCTTCGGGCAATCCGCGCCCGTCTGGCATGATGGCAACATCCCAGGCTGCAATCTCTTCCGGCAGGGCAAGACGCCCAATTCCCAAGGTATCGGCAAGTGCGGGGACGGCACCAAACACTGTAATCAGTGCCGTCGTGGTGATGAGTTTACGACACTTCGACATTTTCGGCCTCTCCGTTCTCGTTGACATACCAGGTCTGGATGCCGTTGTTGTGGTAGATGGAATTCAGCCCGCGAATGGCGCGCAATTGTTCCTTTGTGGGCTGAACATAGCCGGTTTCGTCAATCGCGCGCGATTGGACATACATCGGCTGGCCGTCCCATTCATGGTCAAGGTAAAACCGCGTGACCGCCTTGTCGCCGGGTTCGGTGCCCAGACGCGCGGTCTGCCAGTTCACGCCGCCATCAAGTGACACATCGACCCGTGCAATCTTGCCAAGGCCCGACCATGCCAGCCCTGTAATGACCATAGGGCCCGGACCATGGCCGATGGGCATTTGCGGCGATGGCGATGTGACGACTGACTTTGCGTGCATGGCCCATGTCCATTTGCGCGCCCGCCCGTCAGGCATAAGATCGGTATATTTCGAGGTTTCCTCGCGGCTTTCCATCGGGCCGTCATGCACACCGATCCGGCGCAGCCACTTGACCCACAGGTTCCCTTCCCAACCGGGCACAACCAGACGCACGGGATAGCCATGCTCCATGCGCAGTGCCTCGCCATTGGCGTTAAAGGCGATCATGCAGTCATCAAGCGCCTTTTCCATCGGGATTGAACGGCCATTCGAGGATGCATCATGCCCCTCGACATAGATCCAGCTGCCTTCGGGTTTCACACCGGCTTCATTCAGCAAGGTGCGCAGGGTGACGCCGGTATATTCCATGTTGTGGATCATGCCATGCGTGAACTGTGCGCCGTTTAGCTGCGCGCCGCCCCATTCCATGCCGCTATTGGCCGCACATTCGCA
>SLAT01000235.1 GCA_007126715.1 Roseinatronobacter sp. | reverse complement strand
GCCGCCGAGAAAATCCGCGAGGCGAATGCCTGATTGCACAGGTGTTTCGCACCTGATTTTCAACATTTGGGGCCGCGAGGCGGCTTAGAGGGCGTTGCGGGCGGTCGGGCTGGGTGCCAAGCGCGGAGCAGAGGCCGAAGGCCGCCGCGCATCGCCGGGCCGCATCCACGGCACGGCGATTTGGCTGACGCCAGCGCAAAGATCTGATCTTGCGCGGATTGGGCCAGCATAAACCGCTATAGTTTCAACCGTGGATCGCCGCACCGCGGCCCGACGCTGCGCGGCTTTGTTCCCAGCTTCTACATGTCTGCAAAGTCCCGCAAAGCTGCCCCAGCGCCCGCCAGGCGAACGACCAGCCCCGCGCGTCATGGGTTAGGGGGCCGTCCAGCGGCGATGACCGCTGGCCTGTGCAACGCTGATGGTTGTCAGCACAGCGCCCCTATATGACAGGGCCAAGGCCCCGCTTTGGCGCAGATCGCTTGGGCTGATGATACGGCACGGGCCCTGTCGCGCATCGGGGTCTTGCGTCACAACCACAATCCGGCCGGGCAGGCAGACGCTTTCCAACTGTGCCAACCCCTGCTGCCCCGCCAGATGCACCACATCAAACCCAGCGCCGTGCAGATGCACAAGCGTTTCGCGCGGGTCAAACCCGCTGCGGGCAAAGGCTTCGGCCTGTGTGGCGCGGTCTCCATCCGCCCGTAGCCAACTTTCGGCGGTGAAACTGCCTGCCCGCGCACGGCTAAGTCTGCGCGTGCCGTTATGCATCAGCCCGACCACCTCGGCCTCGCGTGCGATCAGCAGCGTGGGGCGCGGGGTTTCGCCCCAACCCAGCAGGGCCAGCGTCATCACCAGCACCCCTGCCCAGCGCGCCCGCCCTTGCCACAGGATCAGCCACAAAGCCCCAAGCGCCATTGCTGGAATCACACCGGGTGCAGGTTGCACGATGGGCAGGACAGCGCCATCCAGCCCGCTGACAAAGGCAGACACCTGCAATATCCAGTCAATCGCCGGACCCATCAGCCGCAACCCGACCCATTCCAGCCCGAAAGGGGCCAGCAACGCGGCCAGCACAGCGGCAGGCATCACCACAAGACCCATAAGCGGCACCGCCAGCAGATTGGCGATCAGCCCGTATTCCGCAATCCGGTTGAAGCTGGCCGCCGCAATCGGCGCAGTTGCAATGCCCGCGACAAGCGAACAGATCACCACGCTGATCACTGGCCAGACCCAGCGCGGAATGCGCCCGCGCCAGCCCCGTTCGCCCGCAAGCCATCGAAACACCGCAACCAGCGCGACCGTGGCGGCAAAGCTCATCTGAAAACCCGCCTGCACAAGCGCTTCGGGGCGCAACAGCAAGATCAGCGTGGCGGCCATCGCCACCGAGCGCAACGAGATCGCGCGCCGGTCCAGCAGCACCGCCACCAGCATCACGCCAACCATGATATACGCGCGCTGGGTGGCGACATTCCCGCCCGAAAGGATCAGATAGAACCCACCGGCTGCCAGCGCGCCCAATGCGGCAAGTTTACGTGTGGGCGCACGCAGCGCGAAGGCGGGCACCATCGCCATGACCAGCCGCAACAGGCCAAAGACAAACCCCGTCAGCAACCCCATATGCAGCCCCGAAATGGCCAGCAGATGCGCAAGGTTGGAGCGGCGCAAGTCCTCCATCCGCGCCTGTGCGATGCCGGATCGGTCGCCTGTCAGGATAGCGGCGGCAAATCCGCCCGTGTCACCGGGCAGATGCGCCTGCACCGCGTCCGAGATTTTCATGCGCAACCTGTGGATGCGCAGCCCCGCCGCGCTCTGATCCGCAGGCGCCAAGGCCAGCACGGGAACGCGGGTATAGCCCACCGCGCCCAAGCGCTCGAACCAGGCAAGGCGGCGAAAGTCGAAGCCGCCCGGTTCTGACGGGGCGGGCGGTGGGCCAAGGTGGCCTGTGGTCGCGACCCGCAAGCCCGGTTCAGGGGTAAAGAACCCCTGATCACCATGTAGCGAAATGCGCACCTTTACCGGCGTGCGGCTGTGTGAGAGGCGTTCGAGCACGACCTGATCCAGCGTAAGGCGCAATGCATCGGTAGCAGAGCGGTCGATCTGGACGATCCGCCCTTCGATTGCACCGAAATAGCGGTATTGCAGCACAGGTGCAGAGACAAGCGCCGCACGCAGACCAGCCGCAAGCATGCCCACTGCGATCAATGCGACGATCAGAACGAGAGGTGCAATCTCTTCCGGTATCCGGCGCAAGAGCAGCACAAAGCCCGCCACCACTGCAGCCGTCCCGGCCCATTCCGGTGGCGTCGGTTCGCGCGGCAGGGCAAAGTAGATGCCGATACCGATAGCCAGCAGCACGGGCACGAACAGAAACAGGTGGCCGCGCTGCTCTGCTATGGCGTTTATCAGGGCTGCGGGCAGCTGCGCGGGGCGCGGAAAGGAAAAGGTCAGCACGCGCACCCTTGTTTCCCCCCCCATCCTTGCCTAGAACCCAATCCAGACCCTGCCGCAAAACTGGTTTCCAAAAGGTTAATCACCCCATGTCCACCCCTGTCGTGACGCGCTTTGCCCCCTCGCCCACCGGCTTTCTGCATATTGGCGGGGCGCGAACGGCGCTGTTCAACTGGCTGTATGCGCGCGGGCGCGGCGGCAAGTTTCTGCTGCGGATCGAAGATACCGACCGCGCGCGGTCCACGCCCGAGGCCACAGAGGCCATTCTGGCCGGGTTGACATGGCTGGGGCTGGACTGGGATGGCGAACCCGTCAGCCAGTTTGACCGCGCCGACCGTCATGCCGAGGTCGCGCATCAGATGCTTGCCTCGGGCCATGCCTATAAGTGTTTCAGCACACAAGACGAGATCGAGGCGTTTCGCGAATCGGCCCGTGAGCAAGGGCGCTCTACGCTGTTTCATTCGCCCTGGCGCGATGCCAGCCCCGACACCCATCCCGACACGCCCTATGCGATTCGGGTCAAGGCGCCCCTGGACGGCGAGACATTGATTGACGATCAGGTTCAGGGACAGGTGCGCATTCGCAATGACCAACTTGACGATATGATCGTGCTACGCTCGGACGGCACACCGACCTACATGCTGGCGGTGGTTGTTGATGACCACGACATGGGGGTGACCCATGTTATTCGTGGGGATGACCACCTGAACAATGCCGCGCGGCAGATGCTGGTCTACCGCGCTATGGGCTGGGATGTGCCAGTCTGGGCGCATATTCCACTGATACATGGCCCCGATGGCAAGAAGCTGTCCAAGCGCCACGGTGCGTTGGGGGTCGAGGAATACCAGCGCATGGGCTATCCGGCAGCGGCGATGCGCAACTACCTTGCGCGATTGGGCTGGAGCCACGGGAATGACGAATTCTTCACCGATGCGCAGGCGCGGGAATGGTTCGATATCAGCGGAATCGGCAAGGCCCCGGCGCGGCTGGATTTCAAGAAACTGGACCATCTGACCGCGCAGCACACCAGTGTTGCAGATGATGCTGCACTGCTGCATGAACTGGAAGCCTATCTGGCTGCAACTAATACGCCCGCCCTGAGCGAGACGCAGCGCAACGGCCTGTTGCGCGCCATGCCCGTGGTCAAGGAAAAGGCGAAGGGATTTTCGCAAATAATTGAAAAGGCTCATTTTATATTAACCAATCGTCCGATAGAACCGGATGAGAAAGCTGCGGCTGCACTTGATAATGTATCCCGTAGTATACTGAAGGAATTGACGCCGCGCCTGCAAACTGCTAGGTGGGAACGAGAAATTTTGGAAGGGGTTGTCACCGAAGTCGCGCAGGCACATGGTCTGGGTCTTGGCAAGGTGGCACAACCACTTCGAGCCGCTCTCGCCGGGCGCACCAGCAGCCCCAGCGTCTTTGACATGATGATGATATTGGACCGCGACGAAACGCTGGGCCGACTTAATGATGCAATAACCTGAGCCAACGAGTCCGATGGAGTCTTGGCTCAGATCTTAGACCGCCTGCGGGAGAACCGCCCTCAGGCTTTTGGGAAAGGATGAGGAATGGCGAACGGAAGCGAGACGGCAAAGCTGACCATAGGGGACAAGGTAATTGATCTGCCGGTCATAAAGCCTTCAGTTGGCCCGGATGTGGTGGATATCCGCAAACTTTACGCGCAAGGCGACGTTTTCACCTATGACCCCGGCTTTACGTCCACGGCCTCCTGTTCGTCCACCATCACCTATATTGATGGCGATGCGGGCGAGTTGTTGTATCGGGGCTATGCGATCGAGGATCTGGCCGAGAAATCGCATTTTCTGGAATGCTGTTATCTGTTGCTTTACGGCGAATTGCCCTCGGCCGAGGATCTGGAAGATTTTGAAAGCCGCGTGACGCGGCACACCATGATCCACGAGCAGATGCATAATTTCTTCCGCGGTTTCCGCCGTGACAGCCACCCAATGGCGATCATGACGGGCGTTGTGGGCGCGATGTCGGCCTTTTACCACGATTCGACAGACATCAACGACGCATGGCAGCGCGAAGTCGCCGCGATCCGCATGATTGCGAAAATGCCGACGATTGCAGCGATGGCCTACAAGTATTCCGTCGGCCAGCCCTTCGTTTACCCCAAGAACAGCCTCGATTACTCTGGCAACTTCCTGCACATGTGCTTTGCCGTTCCCGCCGAGGAGTATGTCGTCAACCCGATCCTGAGCCGCGCCATGGACCGCATCATGATGCTGCACGCGGATCATGAACAGAATGCCTCTACCTCGACGGTGCGGCTGGCAGGGTCGTCGGGCGCAAACCCGTTTGCTTGCGTCGCTGCGGGTATCGCCTGTCTTTGGGGGCCTGCGCATGGTGGCGCGAATCAAGCCTGTCTGGAGATGCTGCGCGAGATTGGCACTGTAGACCGTATTCCCGAATTCATTGCCCGCGCAAAGGACAAGGAAGACCCGTTCAAGCTGATGGGCTTTGGTCACCGCGTCTACAAGAATTTCGACCCGCGCGCGAAGGTCATGAAGCAATCGGCCGATGAAGTTCTGGGCCTGCTTGGGATCGAAGATAACGAAACCCTGAAAGTCGCCAAGGAATTGGAGCGGATCGCGCTGGAGGATGAATATTTCGTCTCCAAGAAGCTGTATCCGAATGTCGATTTCTATTCCGGCATCATTCTTGAAGCGATGGGTTTCCCCACCTCGATGTTCACCCCGATTTTTGCGATGTCGCGCACAGTCGGCTGGATTTCGCAGTGGAAAGAGATGATCTCGGACCCGGAGCAGAAGATCGGGCGTCCGCGCCAGCGCTATACAGGTGCGCCGCGCCGCGACTATATCGAGATCGAAGACCGCTAGGGTTTCGGCTTTCTTGCAAGGGCAAGGCATCTGGGCGGCTGTGATGCGCGTTTTGCGAAGGGTGGATTATGGCACCAAGCGCGGAGCAAAGGCGCAGCGCGCCGCCGCGCATTGCCGGGCCGCCCCCACGGCACGGCGATTGGGCTGCCCCCAGCGCATAGATTTGATCTTTTGCGGATTGGGCCTGCATAAAGCGCCATAGATTCAAGGGATGATCGCCGCACCGCGGCCCGACGCTGCGCATCTCGTTGTTATCATCGAGCGTCCGCACAGCCCCTAAGCTGCCCCTGTCGGGGCAGCGTCTTTATATCCGCCCCTTGGAACCATGCCGTGCCAAGGCTATTTGTCAGATATGAAACAAATGCTTCCCATCCTGACGCTCATCGCTACAGCGGCCTTTCTGGCCTCGCCGTTTCTGGCAGACCCGTTCATGGGCTTTGACCCCGACCGCTTCCCCGTGCCCCAGATTGACCCGCCGGTGCAGCCCGCTGGCTATGCCTTTGCAATCTGGGGACTGATCTATGCGTGGCTTGCCGTTCTGGCGGTGGTGGGGGTGACACTGCGGCGCACTGACAAGGCATGGCAGCCGGTGCACCTGCCCCTGACACTTAGCCTTGGGCCGGGGGCGCTATGGCTATGGGTGGCGGGGTTTGCGCCCTTGGCCGCGACCGTGCTGATTTTCTGGATGCTGGGCTCTGCGATCTGGGCGCTGTTGCGCAGCCCCGCGCAGGACCGTTGGCTGTTGCGCGTGCCTGTGGCCCTATATGCGGGCTGGCTGACAGCGGCGGCACATGTGTCGCTGGGCGTTGCGATTGGCGGCTACGGGTTTGCCTCGGGCGAGATGGCGGCGGTGATCGCTGTGGCGGGGGCCACGCTTGTGGCGCTGGCGGTCGGCTGGGTGCGCGCGGATGCGCCCGAATACAGCGCAGCCGTGATCTGGGCCTTTGTCGCGGTGATCGTGGCGAACATGCCCGGCGCCGTGCCGGTTGCGGGAGCGACCTTGGTGGCGCTGGTTCTGGTGCTCGCCATGAGTGCGCGCGGGCTTTGGGCTGGACAGCAGGCAACGCGGCTGTAACACATAGCCCTGACACTGACAGGAGCGCCGGATATGCCCCATGACCCCCTGATCTTTGCACCCGATGGCAGTGTTGCGCGGCTGCGCGCCATAATGCGCGCCCTGCGTGACCCGGAGAGCGGCTGTCCTTGGGACATAGAGCAGGATTTCGCCTCTATCGCGCCCTATACGATCGAGGAAGCCTATGAGGTCGCCGATGCGATCGAGCGGCAGGACTGGCCCGCGCTTCAGGGCGAATTGGGCGATTTGCTGTTGCAGGTGGTCTATCACGGGCAGATCGCAGAAGAGGCGGGGCATTTTTCTTTCGAGGATATAACCCGCAGCATTTCCGACAAGATGCTGGCGCGTCATCCGCATGTTTTTGGCGAGGAGAGCCGCGATAAAAGCGCCGAGCAGCAGGTGAATGACTGGGAAAAGGTCAAGGCGCTGGAGCGTGCCGCGCGCGATCAGGGCGGGGTGCTGGATGATGTGGCCCTTGGCCTGCCCGCGCTGATGCGCGCGGTAAAGCTGCAAAAGCGCGCTGCACGGGTGGGGTTTGACTGGCCCCAGACCACGCAGGTGATCGACAAGATCACCGAGGAAGCGCAGGAATTGCATGATGCGAAAGACAGGCTGACGCAGGCCGAGGTGACCGAGGAATTTGGCGACCTGCTGTTCGTTATGGCGAATCTGGCGCGGCACCTGAATGTAGACCCCGAAGACGCGCTGCGCGCGGCCAATGCCAAATTCACACGTCGCTTTCGGGCGATTGAGGCGGCGCTGGCAGATCAGTACCGTCGGCCAGAGGACAGCACATTGGACGAAATGGATGCCTTGTGGAATGCAGCCAAGGCACGTGAGAAACAAGATGCAGCCCGATGACCATATTCTGACCGAAGAGGGGCTTGCGCCGAAGGGGCGCGGGTCAATCCTGCTGCTGGCTTGCGGGGCGCTGGCGCGCGAAATTCTGGCGCTAAAGGCTGCGAATGGCTGGACGCATATGGACCTTCTGTGCCTGCCGGCCAATCTGCACCTGTGGCCCGACCGGATACCCGATGCGGTGGAAAAGGCCGTGCAGGACCACCGCGCGGAATATGACAGTATTTTCGTGGTCTATGCCGATTGCGGCACGGGTGGATTGCTACAGGCGCGTTGCGCGGAGTTGGGCGTCGAGATGGTGGAAGGGCCGCATTGTTATGCGTTCTTTGAAGGGGTTGAGGCATTTGCCGCAAAGGGCGACAGCGAGATGACCGCCTTTTACCTGACCGATTTTCTGGTGCGCCAGTTTGATGCCTTTGTCTGGAAACCGATGGGCTTTGACCGCCATCCCGAACTGATCGAGATGATGTTCGGCAATTACACCACGCTGATCTATCAGGCCCAGACCAACGATCCGGCGCTAGATGCCAAAGCGCGGGACTGTGCGGCACGGTTGGGGCTGGACTATCAGCGGCGGTTTACCGGCTATGGGGATCTGGAGCGCGCGCTGGCCGCGCGGGCGTGAGGGGCGCTGCCCCTCTTGGGCCTGCGGCCCAATTCACCCCGGAGTATTTTGCGCAAGAAAATGGTTACTGGTGGCGGATGAAATACGCCGTTGCCCCATCGCGCGGTTCCGATGTCAGCAATTCATGCCCCGATTCCGTGCAGAAATGCGGGATATCGACCACGGCGGCGGGGTCACTTGCGAGCACGCACAAGACCTGCCCCGATGCCATGGACTTCAACCGCTTGCGCGCTTTCAGGACCGGCAGCGGGCAAAGCAGGCCGATCGCGTCGAGTTCGACATCAGCTTTCATGCGCGTCTGCGCCTGCCGCGCGGGGGCGAAGCGGGTCTGCTGAGCCCTTCTTGCAACAAGGCCGTCATGGGATGATCCGGGGCCGATGGCGCATATTGTTCCATCAGGTCCTGCATGGCCTGATGCTGGTCAAGCTCTGCCGGAAGGCTGAGCGCCCAGTCGATCAGGATCGAGCGGCATTCGCCATCGGATATTCCGTCGATGCGGTAGCTTTCGCGGATCAGCCCTTTTGGGTCATTGGCTGGCGTCATGGTCGGTCTTGTCCTTGCAGGGGCCGTCATCGGCCAGGGTTGACGCTATCAGGTGCTGCGCGACAGAGCAGCATTCCTGCAAGCGGGTTGCAAGCGCCTCTGTGCTAGCGGTGCCTGCTGATGCCAAGATAAACTTCTGACCGCCCGGGCCAAGCTGGTCAATGTCGGAAATCTTGTCGGCCAGCAAACGCCCTGTTGCCTGCAATGTCCAGCACAGCCTGTAGGCACGCAAGAGTTGTGCTTCGGCTGCCGCACCCAGGATGCCAGCTTTGACGCCTGCGCGCAACTGCGCCTCGACCCGGCGCGCGGCGTGGCCTGCCCGCAAGGCGCAGAACTGCGCAACGAGTTCGATATCCATCAGCCGCCCCGGCCCTGATTTTGCATCCCAGATACCATGCGCGGGTTTCGCCTCGGCCAGGCGTGCGCGCATATCGGCGACATCCTTGCAGACTGTCGGACCAGTCGATTTCTCGGCCAGAAGCGCGCGGCGCAGGGCTTCGATCTTGTCGCCCAACGCGACAGAGCCTGCGACGCGGCGCGCACGGGTCAGGGCCAGATGTTCCCATGTCCAGGCCTCGTTGCGCTGGTAGTTCTCGAAGGCCGTGATGCTGGTGGCAACCGGCCCTTGCCGCCCGGAAGGGCGCAGGCGCATGTCCACCTCATAGAGGCGACCTTCGGCAGTGGGGGCCGTGATCGCGGTGAGAAAAGCCTTGGTGAGCCGCGCATAATAGCTGCGCGCATCCAGCGGGCGGCGGCCATCGGAGATGTCAGTGGCGTCTGCTTCATAGATCACGATCAGGTCCAGATCGGACACGGCATTCAACCGCCCTGCCCCCAGCGAGCCCATGCCAAGCACCGCAGCGCCCTGCCCTGGAGGTGGCCCATGTTTGGCGCTGAATTCAGCGACCACCACCGGCCAAAGCGCTGTCAGAACCGCCTCGGCGAGAGAGGCGTATTCCGCGCCTGCCTCGAACGCGTCGATCAGCCCGCGTAGATGATGCACGCCGACCCGAAAGTGCCATTCCCGCGCCCAGATGCGCGCGGCATCCAACTGCCGCTCGTAATCGTCGATCTGGGCAAGCCGGTCGGCCAATTCCCTGTGCAACTCTGACGTGCCTGGCCATTGCGCGAAAAACCCGCCCCCGATGACAGCATCGAACACGGCCGCATTGCGCGAAAGATAGGCCGCAAGCCGGGGCGATGTTGCGCATATGTCAACAATCAACTCGATTAGCTGTGGATTGGCCTCGAATAATGAAAAAAGCTGCACGCCCGCTGGCAAGCCACTGAGGAAACGGTCGAATTGGACCAGCGCGGCCTCGGGGTCGGCGGCATCTTGCAATTTGGTCAGGATCAACGGGCGCATCCGCTTGAAGATTTCCTGCGCGCGGTTTGACCGCAGGGCCGCATAGCTGTGCCAGCCTGCGATCATGTCCTGCGCGGCCTCGGACAGGTCCGGCTCTGCCTCGGTCCCGGTATCGGGGGCAAAGAACCCCTCGGTCAGGTCCGCCACATCTTTCAGGCGCGTTTCCAGCCGGGTGCGGAAGGCGTCGGTCTGCCCCTCTCCGACAAAGCGCGCGATGCGGTCAAACTCTTCGCGGCTGGTGGGCAGTTTCTGGGTCTGGGCATCCTGCACCATTTGCAAGCGGTGCTCGATCTCTCGATGCTCAATGTAATGGGCGGTCAGCTTTTCGGCCACATCTTGCGGAATCCAGCCTTTTGCGGCCAGTGCCGCCAGCCCCTCGACCGTGCGCGGGCTTCGTAGGTCAGGGTCGCGCCCGCCTGCGATCAACTGGCGGGTCTGGGTGAAAAACTCGATCTCGCGAATGCCGCCCTGCCCCAGCTTTATATCATGCCCCTCCAGCACCAGCGCGCCGCCAAGCCCTTTATGGGCCTTGATTTTCAGGCGCATGTCATGCGCATCCTGAATGGCGGCGAAATCCAGATGCTTGCGCCAGACGAAGGGGCGCAGGGTTTCCAGAAAGCGCGCGCCTGCCGCCAGATCGCCCGCGCAGGGACGGGCCTTGATATAGGCCGCGCGCTCCCATGTGCGGCCAAGGCTTTCGTAATAGCGCTCGGCCGCTTCCATCGACAGGCAGACGGGTGTGACGCTTGGGTCAGGGCGCAGGCGCAGATCGGTGCGGAAAACATACCCTTCATCCGTGTGATCGGACAGAAGCCCGCACAGCTTGCGTGTGACGCGGATGAAGCTGGCGCGCGCGTCGTGGTAGTCATCGGCGCTGAAGCGCTGCTCGTCGAACAGGCAGATCAGGTCGATATCGGAGGAATAGTTCAACTCTCGCGCGCCCATCTTGCCCATTGCCAGCACGACCATACCTGCGCCGGTCGCGGCATCGTCCAGCGTGGCAGAGGGCAGTTTCTTGCGGGTGATTTCATCGGCAACAAGTGCGGCGAGGGCGACATGGGTCGCGCGGTCGGCAAGATCACTGAGCGCGCCTGTGACCTGATCGAGGGTCCAGACCCCGCCCAGATCGGCCAATGCGGCCAGCAGGGCGACGCGGCGTTTGGCCCGCCGCAACCGGGCAGACATTTCGGGCAGGGCCACAGTGTCAAGCGCGGTCAGTTCATCGGCGATACTGATTGCCGGGTCGCGGCTGAGGGCATGTGCAAGCCAATCGCGTTCACGCGACATCAGGGTGCGCAGATAGGGGCTGCATCCGGCCGCCCCGGCGACCAACTCTGCCAGTTCGCCCGACAGTTCGGGAAAGCTCTCGCGTGCGGCAAGGCCGGATTCGGCATCATAGGGCAGCGGCAAGCGTGTCAGGGAACCAAATGTCATCACAAAAGAATGCACCGCCATCACAGCAAGGTCAATTCCTGCAACTGCTTCTGTAATCGCGAAAAACCGGGGGCGAGAATGTCAGTTCGGGGGATTCGGGACCAGGATGGTTGCGATATCGTAAAGTTTTTGCTTGCCAGAATTGGTCAGTTTATTTTACCACCCTTGCAGAGGGAGGAGCGACTTGTCGAAATGAACGCTAACTTGCGCAATTTTGTTGCGTGACAAATGTGCTTTTCTCTTGACGCATCGCACCCGAACAGGGTGGATATCGGGACGGAAGTCCAACAACCGGAGGAACAAGAATGAATAAACTG
>SLAT01000183.1 GCA_007126715.1 Roseinatronobacter sp. | reverse complement strand
TCTGTCGCCAACGACAGCCAGATGGTGAAGCCAGCCAAAGCCGTGCATAGCCTCGGTCGCGGAAGCACTTTGGCCGGCAAACGGAACTGCGCCTTTCGACTCGATCAATTCGCCCGCGATCAGAAAATTTCCAGCAAGCATCTGCTTGCCACGTGCATACTGGCCCACCATGCGCGGC
Organism: Roseinatronobacter sp.; assembly: GCA_007126715.1. GTDB lineage: Bacteria > Pseudomonadota > Alphaproteobacteria > Rhodobacterales > Rhodobacteraceae > Roseinatronobacter. The sequence continues at coordinate 11,359 of SLAT01000183.1, read as the reverse complement.
TCTGGGTCAGAAACCAGAACAGACATCTGTACGCGCCCTGCCAGCCAGCGCAGCAGCAGTCGGTCAAGAAGATGTATCTGGGATGTGCCCGTCGCGTTTTGGTCAGTCACAATCTCAACGCCTTTTCCAAACGGCTCTGGTCACAGAATATCGCTATTGATCCCGCTTTTGCTGTACAAAGATCTACCCGTTCCGGCAAGCCTGACACGTCATCTTTTCAACAGGTAGTTGCGTCACGGCATATGCTGCAACACTGCGATGAAAAATCCATCCAGCCCACCCAGATCAGCCCAGTAATCCGGCCTTGTGCGCAGACAGCCATCGGGCAAAAGCCACTCTTCGGGCAGGCCCGAAAGCATGGGTGGCACGATCATGGCGCTATGCCGCGCAAGCGCACCCACGATCTGATCAGAGCCTTCTGCGGGCAGAAGAGAACAGGTGCAAAACACGACCCGACCCCCGGGGCGCAGCAGCCCATGCGTTGGGTCAAGAACCCTGTCCAGCAATGCCGCCTGCAAGGCTTGCAGCGCCTTCACATCATCCTTGCTGCGGATCAACGGCAATTCCGGGTGCCGCCGCAACGTGCCCGTCGCCGAACAGGGCGCATCCAGCAGGATCGCATCAAAGGGTGTCTCAGGTCGCCATTCCAAGGCATCCGCGACAATGGTTTCCGCCTGCAAGCCCGTCCGAGACAGGTTTTCGCGCAGCCGCACCATACGCGCCGCCGAGATGTCCAGCGCCGTGACCGCTGCGCCCTGCGCGGCCAGTTGCATGGTCTTGCCGCCCGGTGCGGCGCACAGGTCCAGAACACGCAGACCCGCGACATCGCCCAGTAGCCGTGCTGGCAGGGCCGCGGCGGCATCCTGCACCCACCACTGACCCGCCTCATATCCGGGCAGCTTCGAAATCTGGCCGGGATCACGCAGGCGCAGGCTGCCAGTGGGCAGCATGTCGCCTTCCAGCCCTTCTGGACGCGCATCACGCAAGGTCAGGTCCAAGGGGGCGGGCGTCAAATGCGCAGCCTCGATCGCGGCTGTCCCCTTGGCCCCATATGCATTTTGCAACGCGCCGCGCAACCAGCCCGGCAAGCGCGGCACCGGGGCAGAGGCCCAGTCCAACCCATCACTCAACCTTCGCAACACCGCATTTACCAGACCGTCCAGCCATGGCTGACCTGCGCGGCGCGTCAGATCGACCGCATCATTTATCACGCCATGCGCAGGCGCACCAAGGACATGCATCTCTGTCACAGCCATGCGCAACACCCAGATTACAGGCTCTGGCGGGGCCTTGCACAGGGCATGGCGCAGATGATGATCCGCGCGGCCCATATGGCGAAATGTCTCGGTCGCAAGCCGTTGTGCACGCGCGCGCCCCTCAGGCGGCAATGCCGCGAAACTGTCGGGCGGGCGGACGATGACCTCGCTCAGGCTGCGGCGCCCTTCCAGAACACCTGCAATCAGGTCCATAGCAGCCGCGCGCGGCCCAAGTGAAAGCGTATCAGCCATATGCAGTGTTTCTTGTCCTTTGAACCCTGCGCGGTATATCAGGGCAAAAGCCTGTTGCAAGGAAAACACCCATGACAGACGACACCGCGACACCAAATGACCGTCCGTCCATATCCGAGGAAGAGCGCCGCGCCGCCCTGCCCCCGGCAGCCCGGCGCGCACTGGCCGAGGCCGATGCACGCCGCGACGCCCAGAAATCAGAACAGCGCCCGACAGAGTTGGGCGGGCGCAAGGGGCCGGAACCCGTGCGCTATGGCGACTGGGAGAAAAAGGGCATCGCGATAGATTTCTGATTGGCGCAATCTGTTTCCGTGAGGCTGTGCGCAGGTGCATCAGGCGCAAGATAGTCACCGATGCGTATATCTCGTAGGGACGCTACTTGTTGGCACGGCACATGTTCGGCCTCTCAGGCAAGCTGCGCCATTCGGACATGATGATGAATGACCGCAAAATACATAGCTGGTGACAGCCAGCCATGTGTCAGGGAATTGTGGGCGATTATGCGAGCGTGAAACTGTCACAGCGCCCTGTGTGGAGACAAGACAGCGCCAGATTCCGTTCCGAACATCCAGAAGGGCTGGTCATGGAGACGCCCGACTGGCAGCGTGAAAAATCGAGGCAACCGCTATGTTTCCTGTGATACGTCACTTGCCCCTGCCGCCATCAAGGGTGAGAACACCCCACATGGAACTCACCTTCCGGAACGTGTGGTAACGAGTTGACGCAAGCGCCTCCGCGCGCTTGCGCTCAGCGGGCAACATCTGCGCGCTAGGGTGATATTACAAATATGCATCTTGCGCGACACAATGCGCCGGTTCACCAAAGCCGTGCGCGCGTGTGTAAAACAACGCCCTATCATCAGGCCGCATTTCGCCCAGATATTGTCGCGACATCACGCTCAGACGAACATGCATCAAGTGCCCGTACCAGTCACTCTGCCAATGGCACCACGATTCCCTTTTCGCGCGCAAGAGTCCGCATCCGCCCTTGCAACTTCTCAAAGGCGCGTACTTCAATCTGGCGAATGCGCTCACGGCTGACATCATAACGTTGCGACAAATCTTCCAGCGTCACCGGGTCCTCGCTCAGCCTGCGCTGGGTCAGGACATCGCGTTCGCGCTCGTTCAGCACTTCCATCGCATCCATCAACAATTCGCGGCGCTGCTCCAACTCGTCGCGTTCAGCATATTGGGTAGCCTGATCCGCATCCTCGTCTTCCAGCCAGTCCTGCCAGCTTGACGCGCCATCCTCGCTGCCGATCGTTGCATTCAGTGACGAATCCCCCCCCGACAAGCGGCGGTTCATCGCGACAACCTCATCCTCGGTCACATTCAGATCGCGCGCGATCTGGGCCACGTTTTCAGGGCGCATATCCCCTTCTTCCAGCGCACCAAGCTTGGATTTGGCCTTGCGAAGGTTGAAGAACAACTTCTTCTGCGCGCTTGTCGTCCCCAGTTTGACCAGCGACCATGACCGCAGCACATATTCCTGAATCGACGCCCTGATCCACCACATCGCATAGGTTGCAAGGCGAAACCCCTTGTCAGGGTCAAACCGCTTGACCGCCTGCATCAACCCGACATTCGCTTCGGAAATCACCTCTGCCTGTGGCAGGCCGTAACCGCGATAGCCCATCGCAATCTTGGCAGCCAGCCGCAAGTGGCTGGTTACCAGCTTATGCGCGGCTTCCGTATCCTGATGATCAACCCAGCGTTTGGCCAGCATGAATTCCTCTTCCGGCTCCAACATGGGGAAACGGCGGATTTCCTGCATATAACGGTTCAGCCCCTGTTCCGGGCTTGGGGCGGGAAGATTGGTATAACTGCTCATCAAGCCATCCTTCAAAACTGTGCCTGCCGGACCCGAAAAGAGGTATCACACCCGGTTAGCACAAGAAAGTTTATATAGAGTATACGCATCCGGCCGCATTTCCGACGCATGCATCACTTCGATGTGTTCTCGTGTGAGTGGCGCAGAGACGACAGAAGCTCCTCCATATCGGCGGGGAGAGGCGCCGAAAAGTCAAGTTGTTCGCCACTGACAGGATGCACGAAACCCAAGGTCGCAGCATGCAGCGCCTGCCGCGAAAAGCCCGCACAAGCGGCCACCCCCTCTGGCCCAACTGCACGATCTGACAACTTGCGCCGCCCCCCATAGACCGGATCACCGACCAGCCCGTGACCGGCATGGGCCAGATGCACGCGGATCTGATGCGTCCGCCCCGTCTCCAGCCAGCATTCCAGCAGGGCAAGCGCGGGCGGGGTGCCGAAACTCTCCAGCACCCGCGCGCGCGTCACTGCATGGCGGCCATTGGACCAGACGACCGCCTGTTTCTGACGGTCGGTCTTGCTCCGGGCCAACTGGCTGGTCACTTTCAGGATATTGCCTACCTCGAAACTCACCCCGCGCAGGCCCCTCAGGCGCGGGTCGGCCGCATCGGGCACCCCATGCACCAGCGCAAGGTAGCGCCGCATCACGCTGTGGCGCTCGAATTGCGCGGCCAGGCCCTGATGCGCCCGATCCGTTTTTGCGACCACCAACAGCCCAGAGGTTTCCTTGTCGATCCGATGCACAATCCCCGGCCGCTTTTCGCCGCCAATCCCGGACAGGCTGTCACCGCAATGATGCAACAGCGCATTCACAAGGGTCTGATCCGGGCTGCCGGGTGCAGGATGCACGACCATGCCCGCAGGCTTGTTCAACACGATCAACTCGTCATCTTCCCAGATGATATCCAGCGCAATGTCCTGCGCGCGTGTCTCGACCTCGACAGGCTGGCTGATGCGCAAGCTCAGCACATCACCCTCGGCAACCTTCTGGCGCACGTTATCCAGCACCTCAGCCCCGCGCGTGACGGCCCCCTCCTCGATCAGCTTGACCACGCGCGAGCGTGACAGGCCTTGCCCCTCTGGCACATCGCGCGCCAAGGCTTTATCAAGCCGTGCAGGGGGCTGCGGCCCAATCCTGACTTCGATCTCTGTGAAAGGCTCTTCGGCCATGACCCTGCCCCCTGATATGCCTCCGCCCCCGGACCAACCCCCGCCCGATGTGCGGCTGATAAAATGGTTGGTCGTAGTGCTGACAAGCGTAATGATCCTCGGCGTCATAATCATCATCGGGCTGCTTGTCACCCGCCTTGGCATGGCGCCGGCACCGCTCGCGCTGCCCGACAGCATCAACCTGCCCACTGATAGCCGCGCTCAGGCCATTACCCTCGCAGCTGACTGGGTCCTTGTCCTGACGCAAGACGAGACGATCCTGCTTTTCGACCGCGCCACAGGGGAGTTGCGCCACCAGATCACACTGCCAGAGCAGTAACGCAGCGCATATATCATTTTCTTGCTCTAAATACTCAAATCCCGCGACCGGACAGATGTGCAACAGATGATTGCCAGCACTGCCTTGCCAAGCTACGCTCACCCCACGCTTTCAGGGAGGAGTTATCATGCGTCGCACCATCACCCGCACCATCGGAGAGGCAGAGGTCAGCATCATCACCGACGGGGCGGTGACATTCACACCCGATCTGTTTCCGGGGACCGAGCCGGAAACCATCGCCGAATTGCTCAGTGACGCAGGCGCCGCCGAGATCGAGACGAATTTCAACGCGGTCCTTATCCGTCATGCAGGCCGCGTCATTCTTGCCGATGCGGGGCCACGCGATCTGTTCGGGCCAAGCTGTGGCTTTCTGGCCGAGGGGCTGGCCGAATTGGATGTGACGCCCGATCAGGTCGATACGCTGGTGGCGACCCATCTGCACCCCGACCATGTCGCAGGCATGATCACACCCGAAGGCGGCGCAGTTTTTGCCAATGCGACCCTGTATGTAACCGATGCTGACCGCGCCTTCTGGTCGGATGACACCAATTTCAATGGCGCGCTGTCCGGGGTGGCCGATTGGGCGAAACTGGCACAATCCGTTCTGGCGGCCTATGGCGACAGGCTGGAAACCCTGACGGATGGACAAGAGGCCGCGGCGGGCCTGTCTGGCATGGCCTTGCCGGGCCATACACCGGGCCATTTTGGCTGGCGGCTGGACAGTGGCGGGGACAGCCTTTTGCATGTGGGTGACATCGTGCATGCACCCGCGCTGCAAGTCGCCAATCCTGACATCGCGATCAGCTTTGACATCGACATGGATCAGGCGCGCAACACGCGCAAGCGCTTGCTCGACCAACTGGCCAGCGACGGCACACTGTTCACAGGTGGTCATTTCCTGCAACCCGCTTTCAACAAGGTGCAGCGCATGGCGGGGGGCTATACGCTGGAACCCGGCCGGGGCTGACGCGGGGCCTCTGGCTTATGTCCCGCAATAGGTTACGATGGCCGCGGCATCTTCGGGGGCTGGCTGGGCGTAATCCTCCATGCCTGCAACCGCGCTATATGGCTGTTGCACGCGCTCCAGCAGGGCATGGAACGGCGCCATATCCCCATGATCGCTGGCCGCTGTCAGCGCCGCCTCAACCAGATGATTGCGCGGAATATACAGCGGATTGCGTGCCTCCAGCAGCTCTGCGGTTGCTTGCGGGTCATCCAGAGAGGCGCGGTAATGCGCAAGCCATCCCTCCAGCCCATCAGCAGATCGAAACAGCGCGGCAACCGGATCAGTGTTGCCGCGCAATGCGGCTGGAAGGGCGCGGAAAAAGCTTGTGAAGTCAACCTGTTGACCCCGCCAAAGGGCATGCAGATCTTCGATCAACCCCGCATCCGGCTGCGTCAGACCCAGCTTATGGGTGAAGACATTCACCCAAGCCTTTCGATATTCGGCTTGCGCCTGTTCAATCACCTCCGTGGCGCGTGCAATGGCGCGTTCCTCACGCGGGTCGATCAGCGGCAACAACGCCTCTGCAAGTCGCGCCAGATTCCACAACATGATTGCGGGTTGATTGCCATAGGCATATCGCCCCAACTGGTCGATCGAACTGAACACAACGGCGGGATCATACCTGTCCATGAAGGCGCAGGGGCCATAATCAATGGTTTCGCCGGATATGGTCGTATTATCCGTATTCATGACACCATGAATAAAGCCAAGCCCCATCCATTGCGCCACCAGATTCGCCTGACGGCTGCACACACGCTCCAGAAATTTCAGCGCGGCATCCTCGACGCCGGTCAGGTCCGGGTCGTGACGGGCAATGGCATATTCCAGCAACAGCGAGAGTTTTTCAGTCTCGCCGCGTGCGGCGAAATACTGAAAGGTTCCCACCCGTATATGGCTGGACGCAACGCGCGCAAGGACGGCGCCCGGCTCCATCCCGAACTGGCGCAACACCCGATCGCCCGTGGTGCACGCAGCAAGGCTGCGTGTGGTCGGAACACCAAGCGCGGCCATCGCTTCTGAAACAAGGTATTCACGCAAAACCGGCCCGAGGACCGCGCGACCGTCACCACCGCGCGCAAAAGGTGTGCGGCCAGACCCTTTCAGATGAATATCCCAGCGCGCCTCATGCGGGTCGATCACCTCGCCCAGAAGGATTGCACGACCGTCACCAAGCTGTGCATTAAATCCGCCGAATTGGTGGCCCGCATAAGCCTGTGCAAGCGGGTGCGCGGAATCGGGCAGGGCATGGCCGGACAATAGCCCAACACCTTCAACGCTTCGCAGCGAAGCGGGGTCAAGACCCAGAGCTTGCGCAAGGGCGTCATTGAGCAACAGCAGTTGCGGATCAGGCCATTGCTGCCCGTGCCAAGGCACATACAGACCCGACAATTCCTGCGCATAGCTGTTGTCAAAGCTGATCGAGAGGGACATTTTGTACTCCGGCACTCAGCATCCTGTGACAAATAACATGATTTACGCTGGTTACCAGCCTATCTGTCAACCTGAGGCACTAGGTCGCCATAACCCTCCGCTTCCATCTCTTCCAGCGGAATGAACCGCAAGGCAGCGGAATTAATGCAATACCGCAATCCGCCCCTGTCGGGTGGACCATCGGGGAATACGTGCCCCAGATGGCTGTCTCCATATGCAGAGCGTACCTCTATGCGCGTCATGCCAAGGCTGGTATCTGGCAACTCCACAACATGCGTCGTGACCAGCGGTTTGGTGAAGCTGGGCCAGCCACAGCCGGATTCGTATTTGTCTGAAGAGGCAAACAGCGGCTCTCCAGATACAATATCGACATAGATACCGGCGCGTTTGTTGGTATTATACTCTCCCGACCAAGGCCGTTCCGTGCCATTTTCCTGCGTGACGTAATGCTGTTCCGGGGTAAGTGATTCGACAATCTCGGGGCGGCGTTCGTAGCGCGACATGGGGGCCTCGTCGTGTTGGGTGCTGGTAGGGGATGTAGCCAGCGCAAAGGTGAAGGCAACCCCGATGGCTTCGCTCTGGATTTCCGGTCTGGGCTGGTGCATAAGGGCCGAAATCCGCCGCACCCGTACAACAAGAGGTTGCCCATGAAATTCCTGCTGCGCCTGCTGACATGGTGGAACTTCTCCACTCTGAACACAGCCTTCTTCACTTGGCGTCATGGCATCAAGGTGGGCGAAGACACTCAGGGCAATATCTTCTACCGCTCGAAAGACGGTGCGAAACGCTGGGTTATCTACAATGGCGAATCTGAGGCAAGCAGGGTTTCACCGGACTGGCATGGCTGGCTGCATCACACATGGGACGAGCCGCCGACCGACCGGCCGTTTACGCATAAACAGTGGGAAAAGCCGCATCAGGAGAACCTGACCGGCTCTGTAATGGCTTATGCACCCCAAGGCTCGATCCGGCGTGCGGAACCTGCACCGCGCAAAGATTACGAGGCCTGGACACCAGAATGAATATTGGGCAGGCGATAGGGCTGCTGATGCGGCTGGTCCGCATGGTGCAGCGCAACCAACGCAACCAGCGACGCAACAGGCACAGATAGCCATGCGCGCAGTCATTATTGCATTATGGATGTGTCTTGGTCTTGGCGGTGCTGTAGTCGCGCAGGAGCTGGAACCGCCAGCCCCCTCGGACAGAATCGCCAGCAGCGATGGCGCAATGTTGCGCGGGCTGGACAGAGTGGCAGGGACCAGCATCGATATCGCGTTGGAGGCCGGCGGCAGTGCGCGCATCGGGCATCTTGTCGTCATGCTGGAAGAATGCCGCTACCCGGTCGAAAACCCGGCCGGAGAGGCCTATGCATGGATTGATGTCTTCGACAGCCGCGCGGATGAAATCATTTTCTCTGGCTGGATGATTGCATCCAGCCCGGCCCTGAATGCGCTGGACCACCGGCGCTATGATGTCTGGGTGTTAAGCTGCACCACTTCGTAACTATCTGGTAGTGGAAAGCGGTGGAAATCGGCATCTGCCCGCAAAGCATGCGCAAGTCGTGCACGATAGGCCACGCGCGAAATCTCGACCCCGCCCAGACGAGCCAGATGTTCTGTCGGATATTGCGTGTCAAAAAGCGTGAAACCACAGCGGCGCAGATGCGTGACCAGATAGGCCAGCGCGATTTTAGAGGCATCGTTGCGGCGTGAGAACATGCTCTCCCCGCAAAAGGCACCAGCCAGCGCCAACCCATACACACCGCCGACCAATTCCGGCCCATCCCAAACCTCGATGGAATGGGCATGACCCTGTTGGTGCAGTGCTGTGAAAAGCCGTGCGATCTCGGTGTTGATCCATGTCGTCTCGCGGTCGGCACAGCCGATCAAGACATCTTCAAATGCCTGATCCAGACTTAACCTGAAAGGCTCGGCCCGGATCCGGCGGCGCAGACTGCGCGACAATCGAAACCCGTCCAGCGGCAGGACACCCCGCGCGACCGGATCGAACCAGTGCAGCCGCGGATCATCGCGGCTTTCTGCCATGGGAAACACCCCCATCCGATAGGCTTGCAACAGCGTCTCAGGGGTCAGGTCCAAACGCATCGCACGCGCGCTCCGGATCAGAATTCGTCAGCACTGGCCTCGCGGGCCATGTGATCCAACACCGCGTTTACAAAATTGGTTTCACGTCCTTCGGCTGAAAATGCTTTGGCAAGATCAACATATTGCGAAATGACAACACGCGGCGGGGTCTGCACACCCAGCAATTCGGCACCTGCCGCACGAAACAGGGCGCGCAAGGTCGGGTCAATCCGGCTTATCGGCCATTTTGCCACCAAGGCGCGGTCAGTCATCTGGTCAATCGCAGCCTGACGGTCCACAGCCACTTCGATCAAGCGGCGGAACATGGGCAGATCAGCTTCGGCCCATGTCTCGGTTTCTGTCTCGGCCCCGATACGGTGCGCTTCAAACTGGCGCGTAATCTCGCCAATCGGCACATCTGAGGCTTCCATCTGGAACAGTGCCTGCACGGCATAGAACCGCGCCGCAACCTTGCGCTCGCGCCGTTCTTCTTGGGTCAGACGGCGTTTTGGGCTGGTATCGCTCATGCCACTGGCCCCTTGGTATCGCCTGCGATCTGAAATTCCTCGCGCTCGGGCAAGAACCCGACTGACCGCCGGGCACCGCCCCAGCGCCGCCCGAGGGCAATCAGATGCAAGGCGGCTGCGGCGGCCCCACCGCCCTTGTTCTGACCCGCAACCTCGGCGCGAACCTCGGCCTGAGCGCGGTTTTCAACTGTCAGAATGCCATTGCCAATGCACGCGCCCTGCAAGCCCAGAAGCGTGATCGCGCGCGAACTGTCATTGCAGACCGTGTCATAATGCGTCGTCTCGCCCCGGATCACACAGCCAAGCGCCACGAAACCGTCAAAATTCGACATGCGATGCGCCTGCCCGATTGCGGTGGGCACTTCCAGCGCACCGGGCACTTCGATCACCTCGAAGCTGCCACCGACCTTTTCAATCTCGGCGCAGGCCCCGGCCACCATTTGATCGGCGATGTCCTTGTAATAGGGTGCCACCACGATCAGCAGCTTGGGGGCCTTGTCGAATTCAGGCAAGGGCAGGGTGTAATGCGTTTCATGTCCGGCCATATCAGGCGCCTTTCGCGTATGGAATTTTGCGGGTGCCGGTGATGGACAAGCCGTAGCCATCCAGCCCTACAACTTTCGGCGTGGCCGAATTGGTCAGCAGAATCAGATCATGCAGACCCAATGACGACAAAATCTGTGCGCCCAACCCATATTGGCGCAGCACTTGCGGCGTGCTCCCCTCTGCCGGGGCCATCTTCATCTCTGTGTCGCGCAACAGCACCACGACTCCGCGCCCCTCGTCACCGATCAGGCGCATGGCATCGCTGAATTCATCCGCGCGCGCGCCGCCACCCGTGCCGACCATATCCAGCAGCGGATCAAAGGCATGCATCCGCACCAGAACAGGCTCTGGCGTGGTGATATCACCTTTTATCAGCGCGACATGTTCGGCCCCTTGCGTCGTGTCAGAATAGACCCGCATCATCCAGTCGCCGCCAAAGGCCGAAGTGATCTTCTGCTCGTTCATCACGCGCACAAGATTGTCATGACGCCGACGATAGGCAATCAGATCCGAGATTGTGCCGATCTTCAGCCCGTGTTTCTGCGCGAAGGCCACCAGATCAGGCAGGCGCGCCATCGTTCCGTCTTCCTTCATGATCTCGCAAATCACGCCCGACGGGTTCAGGCCAGCAAGGCGCGAAATATCGACCGCCGCTTCGGTATGGCCTGCGCGCACCAGCACCCCACCATCGCGGGCGCGCAGCGGAAACACATGGCCCGGCGTGGCAATATCGGCGGAATCCTTGCCTGCATCAATCGCCACAGCCACAGTGCGTGCGCGGTCATGGGCAGAAATGCCGGTAGACACCCCTTCGCGCGCCTCGATCGAGACAGTGAACGCGGTTTCGTGGCGCGAGGAATTGCTGGACGCCATCAAGGGCAGGCCAAGCTGGTCAATCCGCTCGCCCGGCAGGGTCAGACAGATCAGCCCCTTGCCATG
>SLAT01000276.1 GCA_007126715.1 Roseinatronobacter sp. | reverse complement strand
CGCGTGATCGTGGGGCGCGACGGGTTGCTGTCCACGCCCGCCGCATCGCATCTGATCCGGTCGCGCAGCGCCGATGGCGGGATCATCCTGTCGGCCAGCCACAATCCCGGCGGCAAGGATGGTGATTTTGGGGTGAAGTTCAATACAGCCAATGGTGGACCCGCGCCAGAAACCGTGACCGAAGCGATCTATGCGGCCAGTACCACGCTTTCCGAAATCGAGATTGCCGATATTGCTGACATTGACCTCTCCCTCCTTGGCACAAGCCGACAACTGGACACTGACATCGAACTGGTTGACCCGGTGACAGATTATGCCGCGTTGATGGAAAAGCTGTTCGACTTCGACGCGATCCGCGGATTAATCGCAGGGGGCTTCCGGATGCGTTTTGACGCAATGCATGCCGTTACCGGCCCTTATGCCCGCGAAATTCTGGTCAACCGGCTTCGTGCCCCCCAAGATTGCGTTGTAAATGCCACGCCCCTGCCCGACTTTGGTGGCGGCCACCCCGACCCGAACCCGGTCTGGGCCCATGCGCTGATATCCGAGATGATGGGCGACACGGCCCCCGATTTTGGTGCTGCATCGGACGGAGATGGTGACCGCAATATGATTGTCGGGCGCGGGATCTATGTCACGCCGTCCGATTCCCTAGCAGTCATCGCCGCGAATGCCCATCTTGCGCCGGGCTATGCGAAGGGGCTGGCAGGGGTCGCGCGCTCGATGCCGACATCCCGTGCGCTGGACCGGGTGGCGCAAGCCCGCGGAATGGAATGCTATGCGACACCCACGGGCTGGAAATTCTTCGGGAACTTGCTTGATACAGGGCGCGCGTCCCTTTGTGGTGAGGAATCCGCAGGCACCGGCTCTGACCATATTCGCGAAAAAGATGGATTATGGGCAGTGCTGATGTGGCTGAATATTCTGGCCAGAAAGGGCGTTTCGGTGCAACAGATCATGGCAGAGCACTGGCACGAATTCGGGCGCGATTACTACTCTCGTCACGATTATGATGAAGTTGATGCCGGGGCGGCACAGTCCTTGATCGCAGATCTGCGCGCGAGGTTGGACACCCTGCCCGGTCAGGTTTTCGGCACCTTGACAGTCGCGCGCGCAGAAGAATTTTCCTACCTCGATCCTGTGGATGGATCCCTGACACAGAAGCAGGGCCTGCAGATCCACTTTGACGAAGGCGCGCGTCTGGTTTTGCGCCTGTCAGGGACAGGAACATCAGGTGCGACGGTGCGGGTCTATATGGAGCGACACACCGCTGGCCCAGATGGATTGACCCGCGATGCGCAGGAGGCGCTTGCCGAGGTCATTGCCGCAAATGAGGCGATCACCGACCTCAAATCCCGACTGAACCGCAATCAGGCCGATGTTGTGACATAAGGGGGCTGAATGCCCCCTCTTGGCCCTTGGCCAATTCACCCCCTTGAGTATTTCACGCAAGAAAATGAAATCAAAGCGCTGACTTGGCCTGACCCTCAGCCTCTGCGCTGGCTTCGGCTGCGGCATCCAGTGCGAGCAGGATCGAGGCATGGCGATTGCGATAGTCTTGCGCTGGCAAAAGCACCTCGAACCCATCAAACGGGGCATCAGGAACTGGCCCGCCTTTGGTCAGCATGGCGCGAAGTTGGTCGCGCGCTGTGGCAAGTTCCTGCGCGGTCCGCCCGATAACACTCTGCCCCAATATCGCCGCGGCCGCTTGACCGAGCGCGCAGGCTTTCACGTCCTGCCCGAAGCGGCTGACGCGCCCGTCATGCATGTCGAGATCGACAATCACGGTAGAGCCACAGAGCGGTGAGCGGCGCTTGACGCTGATTTGGGGGGCATCCAAGCGCGACTGGTGCGGAATATCGGCAGCCAGCGCCAGAATGCGCCCGGAGTAAAGTTTGATCAGATCGGCATTGTCAGCCATCGCGGGTTTTCCTTGGTCGCTCGGTGCAGTATGTCCTGTCGTGCTCAAATAGGGACATAGCCCATGAATTTCGATCCGCAAACCCTACGATATGATGAAAAAGGTCTTATTCCTGCAATCGCCCAGGATCATGCAAGCGGTCAGGTGCTGATGATGGCATGGATGAACCGTGATGCGGTTGCGCAGACATTGGCGACCGGGAAAGTCACATATTGGTCGCGATCAAGGCAGGCCTTCTGGGTCAAGGGCGAAACATCGGGCCATGTGCAAAAGTTGGTTGATTTCAGGTTCGATTGCGACCGCGATTGCCTGCTGGTGCTGGTCGAGCAATCTGGTCCGGCATGCCACACCCGGCGCCAAAGCTGTTTCTACACCGCCGTGCGCGATGGCGATGAGGTGGAATTGATGGCCCCGCTTACAGACCAAGCATAAGACGAATATCTTGCGGGGTTGCGCCGTCCTTACGAAATTGAGCGATGGCGCGGGCATCATCACGCTTGGCAAGTCGTTTGCCTGCTTGGTCCCGGATTAGTTTGTGATAGTGGTAACTTGGGCGTGGAAGTTCAAGCAAAGCCTGAAGTAGAACATGGATAAAGCTTGCCTCGAAGAGATCGTCGCCACGGGTCACCTCGGTGATGCCTTGCGCGGCATCGTCTACGACGACCGACAGGTGATAGCTGGTCCCCATATCACGGCGCGACAGCACAACATCGCCAACCTGGTCAGCCATCCAATCTGCATCGACGGTTTGCGTGGGCGCGTGCAATGGCCCAGTCTCGAGAAAAGAGAGCGCACCCACGCGGGAAAGGGCCGCGCGCATGTTCAGACGCACTGCGTCATAGGGCCGTGCCATCGCCATTGAGCGCCCGCGACAGCTTCCCGGATAGACAAGCCCATCAGGCCCATGCGGGGGCGCATTCTCTTGCGGGGCGCTGAGGGCGGCGCGAATATCGGCGCGGGTGCATCCGCAGGGGTACAGTACGCCAAGCGTTGCCAACCGCTCCAGCGCCGCGCGATAGGCAGATAGGCGCGTTGATTGGCGCATGACAGGTTCAGGCCATGTCAGTCCCAGCCAGCGCAGATCATCATAAATCTGTGCCTCAAACTGCGCGCGGCAGCGGGACTGGTCTATATCCTCGATCCGTAGCAGAAACCGCCCTGCCCCCGCGCGCGCGCGCGAAACAAACGCCGCATAGGCATGACCCAGATGAAGCGGGCCGGTCGGAGATGGCGCAAAGCGGGTGACACGCCCCTCAGGCGGCATTTCGCCCCGCGTGGCCCAGCCATTCGGTGAACGCCGATTTCGCGCGATCTGTATAGGCCTTGTAGCGGTCGCGCCGTCCGCGCCGCCCGCCTTTGGCATCTATGGGTGGGAACAAACCAAAATTGACATTCATGGGCTGAAAGGTCTTCGCATCTGCACCGCCGGTTATGTGGTGCACCAAAGCGCCAAGCGCTGTTTCGCGTGGGGGTGGTGGTGCCGACACATCTAGCAATTCAGCTGCGGCAAGCCGCCCTGCAAGCAGCCCCATCGCGGCAGATTCCACATACCCCTCGACGCCTGTGATCTGCCCCGCAAAGCGGATATTGGGCTTCGAGCGCAAGCGAAGCTGATCGTCCAGCAGCGTGGGCGAGTTCAGGAATGTGTTGCGGTGAATGCCGCCAAGCCGTGCGAAGGAGGCATTCTCCAAACCGGGAATTGTTTTGAATACTTGGGCTTGCGCGCCATACTTCATCTTGGTCTGAAAGCCCACGATATTGTAAAGTGTGCCGAGCGCATTGTCGCGGCGCAACTGCACAACCGCATAGGGTTTGACATCAGGCGCATGGGCATTGGTCAGGCCCACAGGTTTCATCGGGCCGTGGCGCAAGGTCTCGCGCCCGCGTTCGGCCATCACCTCGATCGGCAGGCAGCCATCGAAATACCCGGCAGTTTCGCCTTCATGGAACTCTGTCTTTTCGGCAGCGAGAAGTGCGTCAATGAACGCCTCATACTGGTCGCGGGTCATGGGGCAGTTCAGATAGGCCTTGCGTTCTTCTTCCGTCTCGCCCTTGTCATAGCGGGACTGAAACCACGCTTTCGACATGTCGACGGACTCGAAATAAACAATCGGCGCTATGGCGTCGAAAAACGCGAGCGCATCACTGCCTGTTTCGGCGGCAATCGCCTGACCCAGCGCATCAGAGGTCAGTGGGCCGGTCGCGATGATCCATTGTCCGTCATCTGGCAGGGTGTTGACCTCTCCGCGTTCGACGCGAATGTTGGGATGCGCCAGCAACCGTGTGGTCACAGCCTGCGCGAAAGCGTCGCGATCCACAGCCAGCGCGCCGCCTGCTGGCAGTGCATGTTCATCGGCCATCTGCATGATCAGCCCCCCTGCCGCGCGCATTTCCCAATGCAGCAGGCCGACAGCGTTTTGTTCATCGTCATCCGAACGGAAGGAATTGGAGCAGACCATCTCGGCCAGATACTCGGTCTGGTGTGCGAATGTGCCCTGCGTCGGGCGCATTTCGTGCAGCACCACCTGCACGCCCATATGGGCCGCTTGCCATGCCGCCTCGGACCCGGCCATGCCGCCGCCCACGATGTGAAGTGTCTTGGTCATTTTTCCACCTGTTCTGCTGTGCCTCAGATAGCCAGTGCGTCAGGCTTTGGCAAATGATGCACGAAAAAAACCGCCGCACATGCGGGCGGGCATGGCGGCGGCAGGTCGGGTCAGTGTTCAAAGCGTGGCAGTGAAGGCGGCAGTCTGACCCTCAGGCAGTCAAGTAAACAGCGGAAGATGAAGCGTGGCAAAGACCAGAACGCCAAGTGCAAGCGCGCCTGCAAGATCTTGCCAGAAAATGGGGTTTGATTTGCGGTTCATGGCATCCTCCATCAAGTGTTGCCACTTTGTTCTCATAATTCCTAACTCCAGTCAAGAACATTATGAGAACCTAGCCAACCGAAAGATACCGAATCGCTTTGTCCTGCTCCATCAGCCACAGCAAGTTGCGTGCTGCTTGGCCACGCGGGCTGGTCAATTCAGGGTCACCCTGCAACAGGGTGCGCGCATCAGACTGGGCGATTGCCATCAATCCGGCCTGTTGTTCCAGATCGGCCACGCGAAAGCGCGGCAAGCCGGACTGCGCTGTGCCGATCAGATCGCCCGCGCCCCGAATAGCCATGTCTTCTTCGGCTATGCGAAACCCGTCTTCGGTGTCGCGCAGCAGTTTCAAGCGGCGTGACGCTGTTTCGCCCAAGGGGGGTTCATACATCAACAGACAGGTCGACGCCGCGGCCCCGCGCCCAACCCGCCCCCGCAACTGGTGCAACTGCGCCAGCCCGAAACTCTCGGCACGCTCGATCACCATGATCGAGGCATTGGGGACATTTACCCCAACTTCGATCACGGTGGTCGCAACCAGCAATTTGGTATCACCCGCAACAAAGCGCGCCATTGCGGCGTCTTTCTCGGCGGGCGGCAACTGGCCATGCACCAGCCCGACCACCCCATCGCCCAATGTGGCACGCAGATGTTCAAACCGCGCATGTGCAGCAGTCAGGGTGCTGAGTTCGGATTCCTCGACCAGAGGGCAAACCCAATAAGCCTGCCGCCCTTCTGCCATCGCAACTTGCAGATGGGCGACCACTTCATCCATGCGGGCGGTTGAAACAAGCGCCGTCTGCACCGGTTTTCGGCCCGGCGGTTTTTCATCCAGCACGGACACATCCATATCCCCGTATTGCGCCAGCGCAAGCGAGCGCGGAATTGGCGTAGCGGTCATGACCAGTACATCCGCCCCTTCGCCCTTTGCGGCCAGTGCCGCGCGTTGCGCCACGCCGAAACGATGCTGTTCGTCGACAACGGCAAGGCGAAGGTCAGAGAATTCGACCCCTTTCTGGAATACGGCATGCGTGCCGACAACAATTTGCAAACGCCCTTCGGCAAGGGCCGCCAGTTTTGTTGCACGCTCGGCCCCTTTGTCGCGCCCGGTCAGCAGCGCAAGCGATATCCCGGCGGCCTCGGCAAGAGGTGCAAGACTCTCCATATGCTGACGCGCAAGTATTTCGGTCGGTGCCATCATCACGCCCTGCCCGCCTGCCTCGACTGCAACCAGAAGCGCCATCAGCGCGACAAGCGTTTTGCCCGCGCCGACATCGCCCTGCAACAGCCGGTTCATACGGGTTGGCGCGGCCATATCTGCCGTGATCTCGGCAATGGCGCGGCGTTGGGCGCCGGTTGGCGCATAGTCAAGCGCACCCAGCACCCTGCCCTGCAACACGCCCGTTCCCGGACTCGCCCTGCCGGGCTTGCGACGCTGGCGCGCGCGCGCCAGTGCAAGGGTCAGTTGATGTGCAAGAAATTCGTCATACGCCAACCGCATCCGCGCCGGGCTGGAAGCGGCCAGATCGCTCAGCTGTCCCGGTTGATGAGCGGTTGCAACCGCGTCGTGCCAGTCTGGCCATGCTTCGCGCGCTTTCAATGCAGGGTCGATCCACTCGCTCAGGACTGGTACACGGGTCAACATGGCGGTGACAGCCTTAGCCATGAGTTTCCCACTTATCCCGGCACAAAGCGCATAAACCGGCTCTGCCTGTGGAAGGTCTGTTGTTTCCTCTGGGCGCAAGATATGGTCGGGATGGACCATTTGTGCGATTCCGTCGAACAATTCGACCTTGCCAGAGACAAGCCGTTTCTGGCCTGTAGGCAAGAGTTTTTGTAGGTAATCGCCCCGCGCATGAAAGAAGACCAACTGAAATTCGGTCAGGGTATCGCGGACATGTACCCGATAGGGCCGACCGCGACTGCGTGGCGGATGGTGTGCTCCGATGGTCACCTCAACCGTTGCTGTGGTCGGAAATTCCAGCCCGCGCAGGCTGTCGCGGCGGGTGCGATCAATCAGATTATGGGGCAAGTGAAAGGTCAGATCGCGCGGTGTCTCGATATGCAGGGCGCTGAAATTCTTGGCTGTCTTTGGCCCCACCCCCTCCAGAGTATCCAACCCGGCGAAGAGAGGGAAAAGTATCTCAGGACGCCCTGCCATCTCAGGCCGCCCCGATCAGCGCCAGCCAACTGTCTTCGTCTATGACCTCGATGCCCAGTTCCGCGGCTTTCCTGGCTTTGCTGCCCGCGCCGGGGCCAGCCACCAGAATATCAGTCTTGGCAGAGACAGAACCTGCCACTTTCGCACCCAGTGCTTCCGCGCGGGCCTTTGCTTCGGCGCGGGTCATGCGTTCCAAGGTGCCGGTGAAGACCACGGTCTTGCCCGCAACCGGACTGTCAGAGGCGCGGGCCTGCGCCGGGATGACCTCTAGACAAGCGGCAAGCGCATCAATCTCTTCGGCTTCAGCCTGAAAGCTGGTCAGTAGCGAATTGGCCATCACCGGACCAACACCATCGATTGAAATCAGATCCGCATGGGCTGAACTATCTGCCACCGACGCCGCGCGCATCGCATCGCGAAAATCCTGCCAAGTGCCATAATGGGCCGCCAGCATCCCGGCCGAGGTTTCGCCGACATGCCGGATGCCAAGTGCGAAGATCAGGCGCGCCAGCGGAATGCGGCGCTTGTCGTCGATCGCGTCAAACAGGTTCTGGGCTGATTTTTCGCCCCATCCTTCACGGTTCTTCAGCTGGCGCGGCTGACCGGGGCCAAAACGATCCTTCAGCGCAAATATATCTTGCGGGGTCTTGATCCAGCCGTCTCGCCAAAAGGCTTCTACCTGCTTTGCGCCAAGCCCTTCGATGTCAAAGGCGGCGCGGCTGACGAAATGTTTCAGCCGCTCGACAGCTTGGGCGGGACAAATCAGCCCGCCGCTGCAACGCCGAACTGAATCGCCAGGTTCGCGGATCGCTGGGCTGCCACATTCAGGGCAGGTTTCGGGGAAGGTGTAGGCGGCCGAGTGTTCCGGGCGGCGCATCAGATCAACATCGCGAATCTTCGGGATCACATCGCCTGCGCGATAAACCTCGACCCAGTCGCCGGGGCGTATATCGCGCCCGTCCCGGATAGGCTGGCCCCGCGAATCGCGCCCTGCAATATAATCTTCGTTGTGCAATGTCGCGTTGGAGACCACGACCCCCCCGACTGTCACCGGTTTCAACCGCGCGACAGGGCTGAGCGCGCCGGTCCTGCCCACCTGAATGTCGATGCCAAGCAATTCCGTCCAGGCCAGTTCGGCAGGAAACTTATGTGCAATCGCCCAACGTGGGGTGGTCGACCGCAGCCCGAGGCGATCTTGCAGCGACAGATCGTCAAGTTTGTAAACAACACCGTCGATGTCATAGCCAAGCTTTGCGCGGAGTTGGGCGATCTCATCATATTTGCCAAGCATCTGATCAAGCGTCGTACACAGGCTGAATAACGGGTTGGTGACAAAACCAAGGTCAGACAGGCGCTTTATCGCATCGCGCTGGGTGCTTGCCAATGGCTGCGAAACCTGCCCCCAAGCATAGGCAAAGAAACGCAAGGGACGCGCGCGGGTGATTGCAGGGTCAAGCTGGCGAAGCGAACCTGCGGCCGCATTGCGCGGGTTGGCAAAGGTTTTGCCACCGATCGCAGCTTGCCGTGTGTTGAGTTCAGCGAAATCCGCATGCGACATATAAACCTCGCCACGAACCTCAAGAATGTCGGGCGCATCGGTCAGGTGCTGTGGAATATCGCTGATCGTGCGCGCATTGGCGGTGACATCCTCGCCAGTTTCGCCATCGCCACGCGTTGCCGCATGGACCAGCGCGCCGTTTTCGTAGCGCAGTGAAAGTGACAAGCCATCGATCTTTGGTTCTACAGTGAAACTCATCGCTGCGGCTTCGGTCAGACCAAGGAACCGCCGGATGCCTGCCACAAAATCCTCGACATCCTGCGCATTGAAGGCATTCGCCAAAGACAACATGCGGCGCGCATGCTGGATTTTCCCGAACCCCTCGGAAGGGGCAGCGCCAATCCGAAGTGATGGGCTGTCATCTCGGATCAGCTTGGGAAACAAAGCCTCTATCTGTGCATTGCGCCGACGCAAAGCATCATATTCTGCATCTGACATGATCGGTGCATCATCGGCATGATATGCGCGGTCTGCACGCGCAATCATCGCGGCCAGTTGCGCAAGCTCTGCCCTTGCCTGATCGTCGTCAAGTTCCGTCACTGCGGTCCTTGTGCCAGTGTTTTCCGCACCAGAGCCCTGTGTCACTGCCTTGCCCCTGCCCTTTCACTTCGTCTGGCAAGTGATAGGTCTGCGGCACGGTCAGGTCCAGCCCAAAGGCGGGCTGGATTGTTTATGCAGAGATCGCATCCCTTGAAACCTCGATCGATTTTGCAACCGGATCACGCAAGACATAGCCACGGCCCCAGACCGTATCGATATAATTCTCGCCGTCAGTGGCCTCGGTCAGTTTTTTGCGCAGCTTGCAGATGAAAACGTCAATGATTTTCAATTCTGGTTCATCCATGCCGCCGTAGAGATGGTTAAGAAACATCTCTTTCGTCAAGGTCGTGCCTTTGCGCAAACTCAGCAATTCGAGCATCTGATATTCCTTGCCCGTCAAATGCACGGTCTGCCCGGCTACATCTACGGTCTTGGCGTCGAGATTGACGGCAATCTTGCCCGTGCAGATGATCGACTGCGCATGCCCTTTACTGCGGCGAATAATTGCGTGAATTCGGGCTACGAGTTCTTCGCGATGAAACGGCTTCGTCAGATAATCATCCGCGCCACCGCCGAAACCACGCAATTTGGTATTTGTGTCGGTATCACCTGTAAGAATCAGCACGGGTGTGTCGATCCGGGCAAGCCTGATCTGGCGCAGCACATCCAGGCCCTCCATATCAGGTAGATTCAAATCCAGCAGGATCAGATCATAATCATATAACTTGCTGAGTTCGATCGCATCTTCGCCCAGATCGGTCGAATACACATTAAAATCGGAATGAGTCAGCATCATTTCGATACTGCGAGAGGTGGTTGGATCATCTTCAACTAGTAAGACACGCATCTGGGTTCTCCTTTGACGGCGTTAACCTAAACTCCCGCAAAAACGTTAACTCTCCGTTACCGTGAGTGCTTAAGGATAGAAAGTCGCCTCAAGCCTGTCTATATTTTTGCAAAGCCGTCACCTTGAGCGCCTCGACTCCGTGGTCCCTGACAGCGTTTTGCCACAAATCAAGCTCTTCTTCAGACAGATCGTATCTTTCCATTGCTGCCTGCTTGGACAAAAGACCCGAATCAACTGCCTTGATCACGGTCACTTTCCGGCTGGCGACCCAGCGGCGGGTATCTTTCGGCGGAAGATCCGCCAATGTAAGCACAGTGCCGTCTTTCAATGTCACGGCACGCGGCCCATCCACACGTTTGATATACATTTTGTAGTCCTTCTTCACCCTTATCCCTTGGATGACCTCAGACTCGCGTCTTGTGATTAATGTCCGGTTGATCGAATTGACATCTGGCACTTGAGAATACTGAGGATTTTCCTATATTTTGAACAATCCCTCGGAGCCCCCTCAATGCCATATGATCCCCCGCTGAATTCGCTTGGCCTGCCCAAGCCGGTCGCTGAAACGCGCGTCGTCGTCGCCATGTCTGGTGGGGTGGACAGCTCCGTCGTGGCCGCAGAACTTGCTGCTGAAGGCTATGATGTGGTCGGAGTGACGCTGCAACTTTACGATCATGGCGCTGCGCTGGCGAAGAAAGGCGCATGTTGTGCCGGACGCGACATCCATGATGCGCGGCGCGTCGCAGAGGAAATGGGGTTTGCGCATTATGTGCTGGACTACGAATCCCATTTCCGCGACTCGGTCATCGACGAATTCGCCGATGCCTATCTGGCCGGAGCAACGCCCGTACCCTGCATCCGCTGCAATGAACGCGTAAAATTCCGTGACCTGCTTGAAACAGCAAAGGATCTGGGCGCGGATTGCATGGCGACAGGGCATTATATCCAGCGCAAGACGGGACCACTTGGGGCAGAACTGCATCGCGCTGCAGACCCCGTGCGCGATCAGAGTTATTTTCTGTTCTCGACCACGCGCGAACAACTGGATTATCTACGCTTTCCGCTTGGGCATCTTGAAACCAAGGCTGAGACGCGGGCATTGGCGGCGCGTCACGGGTTGAGCGTGGCAGACAAACCGGACAGTCAGGATATCTGCTTTGTACCGGATGGAAATTATGCGGTTGTGATCGAGAAACTGCGCCCCGGTGCTGCCGATAAGGGCGAGATTGTCGATCTGCAGGGGAATGTGCTTGGAACGCATCGCGGTGTGATCCACTACACGATAGGACAGCGCAAAGGGCTGGGAATCGGTGGCCTGGCCGACCCGCTTTATGTGGTGCGTCTAGACCCGGACGCGCGCCGCGTGATTGTTGGGCCGAAATCTGCTTTGGCAACGCGCGTCGTTCCGGTACGCGAGATCAACTGGCTGGGTGACGCGCCATTTTCATCGCAACCCGAATGGGATCTGGAGGTCAAGCTGCGCTCGACACGGCCGCCAGCGCCCGCAATCATCCGCCCGCTGTCGGATACAGAGGCCGAGGTGGAATTGCTGACCCCTGAAGAAGGGATCAGCCCCGGGCAAGCCTGCGTATTTTATGCCCCCGACAGCAGCCGCGTCTTTGGCGGCGGCTGGATCTGGAAGGGACGGTGAAGAAAAGGGGGGCGCT
>SLAT01000106.1 GCA_007126715.1 Roseinatronobacter sp. | reverse complement strand
GAGCAGCCGCCACTCGTGCGGGGCAAGTGGTCGACCCGAAGGCCCACAATCCAACGCTCAACAAACCAAGCGTGGACAAGGCGCTGGAACGCTTCGAGCATTTCCGTAACCTTGATGGTGCAATCCCGACGGCCGATTTGCGTCTTGAGATGCAAAAAGCCATGCAAGAGGACGCAGCCGTTTTCCGCACCGACAAGACATTGGCCGAAGGCTGCGCAAAGATGAAAGCGGTTGCGGGCAAGATGGCGGATGTGAAGGTTACGGATCGCTCGCTGATCTGGAACACCGACCTGATGGAAACCTTGGAGTTGGACAACCTGATGCCCTGTGCGCTGACAACTGTGGTCAGTGCAGAGGCGCGCAAGGAAAGCCGCGGCGCGCATGCGCATGAGGATTACCCTGATCGCGACGATGCCAACTGGCGCAAGCATACTCTGGCATGGACTGACGGGGCGGAGGTGCGGCTGGATTATCGGCCTGTCGTCACCACACCACTGACCGCCGAGGCCGATGGGGGGATCGACATGAAGAAGATCGCGCCCAAGGCGCGTGTCTATTGATCCGGCTTGCCGCAGTCGGGGCGCTGCTGGCGCTGGTATCTTGCGCAGATGTGCAAGACCAGTTGGCCCGCGATGCCGCGCGCAGTGCCGTACGCCCTGCCCTGGCCGAGAATTTCCCCGGCATCCCGCTGGAACCGGCCAGTGATTGTGTCATCAACAATGCCAGCGCAAGCGAATTGACCCGACTTGCGCTGGCAGCGGGGCAAAGCACTGTCAGCCCCCAGACCAGCGAGCTGGTGGTCGAGATTGCCACGCGACCCGAAACGATTAGATGTCTAGCCACAGACGGGCTTGCCCCGTTCCTGCTTTAAGGAGGCACTTATGGTCCGACTGACCCTGCCCAAGAATAGCCAGATGCGCACAGGCAAGACCTGGCCAAAACCCGAGGGCGCAAAAAACCTGCGCAAGTTCCAGATCTATCGCTGGAACCCTGATGATGGCGAAAACCCGCGCGTTGACACCTATTTTGTCGATATGGATACCTGCGGTCCGATGGTTCTGGACGCACTTATCAAGATCAAAAGCGAGATTGACCCGACCCTGACTTTCCGGCGGTCCTGCCGCGAGGGGATTTGCGGGTCTTGCGCCATGAATATTGACGGCGGCAACAAGCTGGCTTGCATTTTCGGCATGGACGAGGTGAAGGGCGATATCAAGATCTACCCCCTGCCCCATATGCCGGTGGTCAAGGATCTGGTGCCTGATCTGACGCATTTCTATGCACAGCATGCCAGCATCAAGCCTTGGCTGGAGACAAGCTCGAACACGCCCGCGAAAGAGTGGCGGCAGTCGATCGAGGATCGCGAGAAGCTGGACGGACTGTATGAATGCGTGATGTGTGCCTGCTGCTCGACATCCTGCCCCAGCTATTGGTGGAATGGTGACCGCTATCTTGGCCCTGCATCCTTGCTGCATGCCTATCGCTGGCTGATCGACTCTCGTGACGAGGCGACGGGCGAGCGCCTTGATGACCTGCATGATCCGTTCAAGCTATATCGCTGCCACACGATCATGAACTGCGCCAAGACCTGCCCCAAGGGGCTGAACCCGGCCAAGGCGATTTCGGAAATCAAGAAGATGATGGTCGAGCGGGTGCTGTAAATCGCCTGCAAATCAAATCAGAAAACCGCGCCTTTTGTGTAGAAGGGCGCGGTTTTTTCATGCTGTCCCTGACATTGGCGCGATTGCGACAAATCGACCATAGAAAAATATGTATTTTGCATGCATCTTGCTGCTATGCATGAACGGCCCATCGATATCTATGTGTTGCGCTTTCTGCTGGGCCTTGCGCTTGCAGGATTGGCGGTTGTCGGCATTGGCATGGCCCGGACGGAAGCGCTGCCCAAACCGCAGCGTATTGCTCCACCCCCGCAATTCGAATTGTCGCTCAGTGCCGATGGTCAATCTTTCGAGTTTAGCGGTCTGGTCGATTTTGGCATGACCGAAGCGTTGCGCATGCTGGTCGCGGCGCATCCGCAGATCAAGCGCATGGTGCTGGACAGTCGTGGCGGATATGTGGCCGAAGCGCGCGGCGTGGTTACGGTGTTGCGCGAACACAAGATTGCCACGCATGTCGATGGTCATTGTGCATCAGCCTGTGCACTGATTTTCGCGGGCGGCTCTGCCCGTTCGCTTGCGCCCGAAGGCCAGATCGGGCTTCATGGATATGCATTACAGCGTGACAACCATTTCGGCATGATCGACCCCGCCGCGGAAATGCAGCGTGATCTGGCGATTTACCGCGCGCAATCCATTGATGAAAAATTTGTCGAGAGGCTGGGAACACTGCCACAAAATCCGATGTGGTATCCCGACCATGCTGAATTGCGGTCCGTCGGGTTGGTGACAATCCCTTGACCTCTCGCAGCGCGCACCCCACAAATAGAGTATGATCCTAGTTCTTGGCGTTCTGATTGTCGTCGCGATGATTCTGGTCCTTCAGCCGTGGAAGCGGCGTGACTGTCGCTGGCGACAGGACGCACGCAGATTGGCGGATGGTCGCGTGCTGTTCACCTGTGTCGCATGTGGCGCAGAAACCGCCCTGCCCAAGGGCCGTGAGCCAAGACATTGCCTTGCAGGAGAGAAGTGATGCCAAAGCCCCCAAAGGACGCCGAGGCGCGCCGCGCAGTCGAGCCGGTGGTCTGCTATCCCAATGAAACTTTGCGCAGCCCCCCGATGCAGCAATACCGCGCAGCCCGAACAGGTGCCACAGAGACAGGGCGCACGGTCATACCGCCGCGCGAAGCGCGCTGTTTCTATGTCACAGCTGGAAGTTTCTTTCGTATTTCCTGCCCCGAAGGCCCACAGGTCGGCGATCTGAACCTGTTCGAGGCCCGCAATCTGGAAGAGCGGTTCTACTCTGGCAAGACCCGCGCGCTGCATGGCAGCCATATCCGCACAGGCGACAGGCTGTGGTCCTGCCTGCCCTATCTGCGCCCCATGGCCACGGTTTTGGAAGATTCACTCGACTGGTATGGGGTGGATGAACATGGCGGTCGCGTTCATGACGTGATCGGGACACGCTG
>SLAT01000137.1 GCA_007126715.1 Roseinatronobacter sp. | reverse complement strand
CGCCTCAAACATCCGCGCCGCGAAAGCCACTTGTTCTCCCACGCCAGCACTGCGGTTTCCAATCATTGCGACTGATGCCACCTGTGGCTTTTCACGAATGCTTCCCGTTTTGGCTTGATCAATGATCGCACCCATTTCGCTCTGGAGCCGCCGTGCAGGCATTTCCCCGACATTTGGTTGCACTTTCGCAAACACCTCACTCCGCAGATCGCTGGCATTCGAAATCCCCTCACTCACTACGCGCGCATTGTCCCGCCCATTTGAAGCGGCCGCCTCGCCCGCGCCCGGGATGATTTGCGCTTGACCAAGCTCGAACTCAGCCAGCAATGCACTCACCGCAGCCCCCACCGTCAAGCGCGATGCAGGGGCCTTGGAAGAAGAGATTTCTTCTTGTCCGCCGTCATCCGAACTTGGCAGCCTGCCAACATGTACCGCGCCGGTTCCCCCCGCATCTGCAACCAAATCTTCATCATCTGAGTCGAGCCGGCCCGTGCCCCCTTGCACCACGCCAGACGGCAGCTCTGGGTATTCAAAAACCGATGGCGAAGAATGGGGGACGTATTTCGGCATTCCTTGCTCAGGTATAGCCCGGACTATGTCGATCCCTGTATCCGCCGCTTTCTTAACAAGTTTGGTTTGCGCTGTTTCACCTGTATGCGCGCTGTCGTTGAGGACGGGCATTCTACGGCCATTCATCTGCGCCTCGCCCACCACGAATGAGACGTGAAGGCGCGCGCGAGGGTCGCGCGCCCTGTCCCTTGCTGCACCCGCAACCGAATCGCTTAAGCCCGCTACATTTTCGTCGGATGGTGAATGCTCATCTGTTTCGACTGCATCTGCCTTGGTTTCTGCTTTGGTTAACTGCTGCGACCGCTGTTGTCGGGCGCCCTCCGCATTGGTGACATCATTCTGGTGCACCTGTTCCTGCGCGGCCTGCGACCCCTTTTGCGCGCCCAGATACTCATGAAACGCGCGTTGCGTATCATCAGCAATAGCGCGGCCGCCCGTAGGTTTTTCCGGGCGTGCATGGGATCCAAACAAATTGATGGCAAGCTTTTCAGACATCAGGAATATGCACCTTTCTACATGCTCTGAATATCTACTCCATTGCTTACCAAATCTTTACCGGAATAGCGGAATCTCTGATCATTGCGACATATCGGAGAGGACCCCATGCATATACCGCCAGACTCCCAATCACTGCGCGCTCCGCCCGGCAGCGTTCCATCCACTCAAGCATCGCCACGCCTCGAAGATGCCGCGAAAGAATTTGAAGCCGCGATCCTTGCTGAACTGCTCAAGGCGGCTGGCGCGGGCCAAAGCAGAACAGAATTCGGCGGAGGAGAGGGGGAAGAACAGTTTGCATCCCTGCTGCTGGATGCACAGGCCAGACATATTGCGGCAGCAGGTGGAATCGGCCTCGCGGAAATGGCGCTGCGCGGCCTGATGGCGCAGCGTGGACCAGCACAGGGGGCAACATGATACCTGACGACCAGATCGAAGAATTTCTTGCCGTGCTGCAAGAAGAAAGAGATGCGTTGCTTTCAGGCGACTATTACCAACTCGAGAGGCTTGCCGAAGCAAAGGAGAAAGCTGCCAAGGCAATCCAGGCACAAACCATGCCGCGCGACCGTCTATCGGACCTGCAAAAACGACTTGAGCGGAACATGGCGCTGCTGGGCGCGGCATCCGAAGGGGTGCGCGATGCCCGCCAACGGCTCTCGAAGCTGCGTTCTGGACATGAAACGCAAATGTATGACCGACTTGGCGCATCCAGAACAATACGGCCTCCGCATCATGAATTGGAGCATAAAGTATAACAACGCTTAACCAAACCCTCGAATATCCGGGCCAGATTGGCAGAAAAATATTGCCTGTTCAGCTTCTGTAAATCAGTTGAGGTGACACTGGCACGTAACAGCAAGAACGCTGACGCCGCGATCCCAAAAGACCGCAATCATCTGCAGAATGCAGCCATCCGCACCTGTGACAGGTGTTTTTTAATCTGTGTAAAACGCACAAAACGAAAGGCTAATTCATGTCAAGCATTCTGACAAATACCGGCGCAATGGTCGCCCTGCAAACCATGCGCGGGATCAACAAAAACCTTGCACAAACCCAGAATGAAATTTCGACCGGCAAAACCATCTCAAATGCACGTGACAATGCGGCGATCTGGTCAATTGCGAAAACCATGGAAAGCGATGTCAGCGGTTTCAAGGCGATCGGCGATAGCTTGGGTCTGGCGAAATCAACCGTCGCGGTCGCGCGTGTTGCCGCTGAAACCGTCGTTGATCTGATGAAAGAGATGAAGAACATTCTTGTCGCGGGTACGGGCGAGAATGTTGATCATGAAAAGCTCGCAACAGATCTGGAAGTCTTGCAAAACCAGATCACCAGCGTTCTTGAAGCGGCGCAATTCAACGGCCTGAACCTTGTAAACGGCGATGAAGATGCAGCGTTCATCTCCTCGTTGAACCGTGATGGGACAGGTGACCCTGATGTGGCCACGATCGAGGTGGCAGCAGCCGACTTGGCGACTGAAATCGACGGCACACTTACCGTAGCACCCACTGATGCGGATACCTTCACCACTGCGCTTGAGGATTTTGAGGCAGATTTCCAACTCGCTGTGGCGGCAGCTGCATCTTTTGGTGCAGCTGAAAAACGCATCGATATTCAGGCAGAATTCGTCAAAAACCTGTCTGATGCCATGACATCGGGGATCGGCGCTCTGGTTGACGCTGATATGGAAGCCGCCTCTGCAAAACTGCAAGCATTGCAGGTGCAGCAGCAGTTGGCCACGCAATCACTGTCGATTGCCAACCAGCAGCCGCAGAACATTCTGTCGCTCTTCCGCTAAGGCAACTGGCCAGAGCCCTGTAAAACGGGGCTCTGGCCTTTTCCTGCCCCACATTCTTAGAAAAGGGTTACAGAATGAATGCCCATGCACTGGCCGTCGCCTCTTACGGCAATCCGACCACCGCGCTGAAAACCGCGCGATCGGCCGAATACGACGTTATCGCCCGCATTACATCGCGGCTTAGAAAGGCTATCGACTCTGGGAGTGTGGCATTCCCTGCCCTGGCCGAAGCCATGACAGAAAACCGCCGCCTCTGGACCGAATTCGCAATTGATCTGGCCTCTTCTGACAACCAATTGCCCGAAGGCTTGAGGGCGCAACTTCTAAATCTCGCACAATTTACAATGACGCATACCAATGCTGTCCTTGAAGGTCGCGCCAGCGCAGATGTTCTGGTCGAAATCAACACCGCCATCATGCGCGGGCTTTCTGGCAGGGCAGATATATCATGACAGGTCTTGTAATTCGACTTGCGCCGCATGAGCGCGTCTTATTGAATGGGGCAGTCGTCGAGAATGGCGATCGACGGGCCAGCCTTTCGATCAAGACCCCGAATGCGAATGTCCTGAGATTGCGCGACGCCATTCACCCCGAACAGGCGAATACACCCGTAAAAAGAACATGTTACCTCGCACAGCTTATCCTTGCGGGCGATGGCTGCGCCGAAGATATTGCCCCCTCACTCATACGTTCCATAGAGCAGTTGAGCCAGGTTTTCAGCGATCAAGACAGCCGACAGCTTCTGGAAAGAGCCTCTGAAAACGCCATCAATGGTGAGTTCTATCAAAGTCTGAAGTTTCTCAGGCTGCTTTTGCCCCGAGAGAAACGGCTTTTTGCGATCGGTGTGTCATGAGTTTTCAACCCGTCCTGCCAGCATCCGGCCTTGCTGGCTGGGCGTTCCTGAGCCGCACGCGCGAGCGCCAGGAAGACAGCTTCAACGCCACACCAGTGATGCAGCGCGATGTTGCCTATTTTCGCGAGAAGTTCCCCGGTATTCAAACTGCCGAGGAACTTGTCTCTGACCGAAGGTTGCTGCGTGTCACCTTGGGCGCCTTCGGTCTGCAAGATGATCTGGATAGCCGCGCCTTCATCCGAAAGGTCATCGAGGGCGGGACCGAAGACCGCGCGGCCCTTGCCAACCGGCTGGCCGATAAACGCTATTTTGCACTGTCGAGCGCTTTGGAACATCTGGCAGGGACTGGCGCCAAGGCAGCACCACCTGACCTGCTGGATAGGCTGACCGCCAGCTACCAAGGGCGCGCTTTCGAAGTATCCGTAGGTGAACAGGATCAAACTCTCAGACTGGCGCTGAGTTTGCAGCGAGATTTGCCCAAACTTGCGGCGGACTTCTCGACCGAAACATCGCGCTGGTATGCAGCGCTTGGCAACCCGCCCTTGCGAGAGATACTTGAAACAAGTCTTGGCTTGCCGAAGGAATTCGGCCTTCTGGATATTGACGATCAGGTCACACGTCTGCGCGCCGCAATGCAAAAACGCTTTGGCGTCACCGACCTTCTTGACATGTCACAGCCAGAGCAACTGGAAAAAATCACTCACAGGTTTCTGATCATGGCCCAACTGCGCGAGATGCAATCCGCCATGACCTCAAGTAGCACCGCCCTGTTTCTGTTGCAAAATGCCGGGAACTTTCAAAGATCATAGCGCCAATCCTGCCGTTCTGGGGCGCGTGAACTACCAGCATAGCGGCATCAAGCACATTCATTTCGGATCACCCTTGCGAATGCCGACGATGCGCAATGCGCCATAGAGTCACAACTATACCCTGAAAGTCAGTTGTAACGGTCAGTATCGTTTGGATAACTCCTTGTGGAAGATATGGTCAGAGTGCCCAACGATCAGTATCCTGCAACGAACACAGCCGTGTCGCGGCGGACCCGAGCCCAACCCAAATCACTGCTTTCGCGTTACGCAGCCCCCAACGCTACAGCGCCCTCTCCCCTCATGTCTTGCCAATCCCCGCGGTGATAGCGCTGGGCAAGCTGTCCTACATCATCCATCCTGATAAGATGCAGCCAGCCATTGTCGAACAGCGCCCGAACCTGCGGGTTTCGCCCCAAGATATCGCTGATCGCGCCCGCTGGCGCGCGCACAATGACACTCAGCCGCATCGGATCGTGCATGACCAGTTGGCCATCATGTACGGATTGCCAGGCCAATCCGGTACGCGGCGCATGCCCGTTGCCTTCAAAAACACCAAAGCCGCCAACAACATTGTGCAGCACCTTGTTTCCAGCCCCAAAGGCTTGCGGCGCGGTAACTGAGCCAAAATATTGCAGGCTGATCCAGCTTGCAACAACGACGGGGGCTGTCAGGATCAGTTCCAGAATGCCAAATCCGTCATCACGCTTCCAGTCGTAGTCATGCAAAAAGGCTCGACCAGCCAGGTCGCAGCCACGGCTGACAGCGCGCGGGGCCGCCAGAAAGGCCGCGCAGCCAGCCAGCCCCCATTCGGGCCGGGTTTCTGCCCAGTCCAGCGCGCGGGCGGGCAAGTTGCAGCCCCCCTGCCCTGCATGCGGCAGGCTTGCCGCACGCTCTGCCCGTGCCATGACGCTAGCCTGATCAAGCCAGCGCCGGATCTCGGCTTCATGCACCGCGAGGGGGCCATATAGGGCAACAGTATCTGCGGTGGTATCATGCAAGGCGCCCAGAAACCGGGTATCATCGGGAATGAAGATACCCTGTTGCACAAGGAGCTGGCGCACGGAGCGGTCATTGAGCACCTCGGCGAGTGCACGCGCGCTAACCTCGCCCGAGTGACCACCGCATGCCCCACATTGCAAGGCGGAATGATGCGGGTTGTTGGTGACATGCGCGCCATGCCCGACAAGCAACACGACAGGGGCAAAATCTTGCGTCAGGCCCATTGCGCGCAGCACCTTGCCTGCCAGTTCGGCGCGTTGCGCCGGATCAAGCCCTGCAATCTTGGGTGCAGGTTCAGCAGCGGCCTTGCCATGCAGACCAAGGCTGTCGCGAATGATCTTGGCAAGATAAAGTGGCCCTGTCGCCTCGACAAAAGCAAAGGACGACACCGCCGCCAGCTTGAAACGACCCCATGCGCGCCATGCCCGCGCAGTGATCTGCGCAACATGGCTGGTGCGCGGGTCCGTATCGGGGCTGCTGTTGATTGCCGGGGTCAGCAGAACTGGAAGATGCGCGTCATGCGCGCAAGCGCCAAGCGGAGTATGGGCCAATGGCAGGCCGAAAAATCCCGCAAAACCCAGCGTCTGGATATCTGCGTCGCAGCTTTCCAGCGCGCGCCGAAACCGCTCAGAGCGCACATCGATACAGAATGCCGCTTGCAAGCCTGGCCGAGCGGACTGCTGCACAAGCGCAGGCTGCGACAGCCTGTGTTGCAAATCCCGCTGATGCGCCTGTTCGATCGCCAGTTGTAGTGTCACATCAATTTCCAGCTCACGATCAGCGGTGGCCGGTCGGGCATGTTCGGCCACAACCTGCTGCCATTTGACAGCGATCTGGTCATGATACTGTGCCAATAGCGCAGCATCCCAGATCATCCGCAGGGCCAGAAAATCTGTCACAGTATCATCACTTTGACCATCGAGTTCGGCCTGCCACAGTTTCCAGCGCGCCACTTGCGACCAGCCGCCCAGTTCCAGCAACCAACGATGCGCGGCACTTTCTGCGCTCTGTGCTGTCAGGCCCAGCTGCTCTGCAGCGCGTAGCAGCGCGAGTGTCGCAGTATCAGGCGCATCTGCCGCCAGATTGCAAAATCCGCGCAGCCCCATGATTTCGGGTGTCAGGTCTTGGCTGGCAAATGCGCGCCATGCATCATAGGCGCTACGCCCCTGAGGCGCGGGCCATAGCGCCTGCCCCTGATCGAAGTAACCCGCCGCCCAAGCCCCGATCCGGGCTGCGACGATTTCGGGCCAGTCAAGTCCGCTGACGGATGCAGCCAGTTGTGCGACTGTGGGCAATGGGCTGGGGTCAGGCTGATCCGTGTTCAGCGCCGCTTCCAATGCCTCCAGCGTCAGTCCGGGGCGCAGTTCCAATGCGGCGCACAGATCGTCGCGTGTCAGATTGCCCTTGGCATATGCAGCACGGAATGCCGCGCGCGGCAATGTCACCCGCACTCCACCCGCACGGGCAAGCTGCGCGCCCACTTGCGCCAGATCTTCTGTCACATGACCCAGATAGGGGTTTACCGCAACTGTTGCCGATAAGGGAAATGCGGGCGGGATCAGACGCGCGGCGCGGCGTGCGGCCTCGATGATCGCGAGAAAGGGTGTATCAAGGCTGGCATGGCTTGGCAGCTTCACTGGATTGATCCTTTCGATATGGTTTTCAAGCGCGGCTGGCAGGCAAGCGGCCTGTCAGACGGTCGATAAGCGGGGCAATATACAGGCCATTGGCCAGATGAACGCGCAAACCCTGCGCGGCCGGATGTCCGGCCCAGAGCGGGAACAGTGCCTGTGCCAGTGCAACCATGCCAAAGCTTGCCAGCACCAGAACCATCACCGCCCATTCGAGCGCATCGGGGGCCGCTGGCCCCGGCAAAGTGCCGGCCATCAGCCAGTCAATTCCCGCATGTAGCGTGAAATAACTTGCCGAGGTGATCAGCGCCGCGACCGAAATGCGCTTGGTCAGGCTGGCAGGGGCGGCATCGGCAAGGCCCTGCGCGATCAGATACGCGACCCCGAAGATCAGAATTGCACCAAGGGCGAAAGCCTGTGGCGGCTTGCCCGCAAGTCCAAACGCAAAGCCCACGGCGGCAAAGATAACCAGCGCCAGACCAAAAGCCCGCGTCACATTGCGCACAGAGGGCACCGCAACCGGGCCGGGGCGGCGCGCAGCAGCCACATAACCGATCGCGCTGCCGGAACTGAGGAAGGCATGTGCCTTGTAAAGCGAATGTGCCAGAATATGCAGCACGGCCAGTGCAAACAGTCCCAGCCCGATTTGCAACATCATGAAGCCCATCTGCGCAATGGTCGACCATGCAAGCGAGGTCTTGACCGCAGGCTGCGCCAGCATCGCCAGACTGCCAAACAGCGCCGTGAACCCGCCCAGAAACGCCAATGTGGCCATGATACCGGGGGCGGTCAGCAAGACATCCGCCAGGCGGATCAGCACAAAGCCACCCGCGTTCACAATCCCTGCATGAAGTAGCGCCGAGACGGGGGTGGGTGCTTCCATCACCTCGGTCAGCCAGCCATGCATCGGGAATTGCGCTGCTTTCAGCAGCCCCCCAAGCACCAGCAGCCCCGCTCCAAATACAGCCATCGGGCCAGAGGCCGTTTCGTTCAACGTCGCGATATCCGCAGTCCCGAATGCCAGCACCAGAACCGTGGTCGCACCAATCAATGCGGCATCGCCTGCGCGGCTGGCAAGACGCATCCGCGCCGCTGCTTGCTGCGCACGCGGGCGGTCAGGATAGCTTAGCAGTAACTTGCGCAACCCAATGCCAGCCCCGATAAAGCCCAGCACCAACTGCCCCAGATTACCCGCGCTAACCAGCGCCGTCACAGCGGCCAGGGTCAGCAAAAGCCAGCCCATGAACGCGCCCTGATGCGACTCTCCATCCAGATAGGTGACGGAAAACCGCGTAATGACCCAACCCAGCAAAGCCACCAGCATCAGCATGACAACCGACAGAAGATCAAGCCTGACAGACAAACCAAGCGTCGCCACTCCCAATACCGGAGTGGTTTGCGCCCCATAGAGCCACAGCACCAGCCCCAGACCCAATGCAAGGGCCAAAGCCGCCAGAGCCGCAACTTCTGCCAGAAACAGCGAGAGAGTTGGCCGGAATTGTCGGCCCATCAGGCAGATCATGCCGACCGCAATCAGGATCAGTATGGATAGATAGGGTATCAAGGCAGCCATCGCGCATCTCCCGAAAGAATATGCGCAAGCAGATATTGCAGACCTTACATTAGTAAAAATACATTGTTTATGCCTTATCGTTCTATTAATTAGAATTATGGGTCCCCTGAATTACAAACATCTGCGCTATTTTCAGGCCGTCGCCCATGATGGCAACCTGACCCGTGCCGCGCAGGCGCTGAACTTGTCGCAATCCGCGCTTTCAACACAGATCAAGACGCTCGAAGACCGGCTGGGTCACAAGCTGTTTGACAGGATTGGGCGACAACTCGTCCTGACCGAAGCCGGGCGCATCGCACTGGATTACGCAGATGCTATTTTCAAGACAGGCGACGAACTGGCTGCGGTTCTGGCCGAGAGCGGCACAGGGCGGCGCGCGGTGCGCGTGGGCGCGCTGGCAACCTTGTCGCGCAATTTTCAGTTGGATTTTCTGCGCCCGCTGATCGCGCGCCCCGATGTCGAGGTGATCTTGAGATCTGGCTCTCAGGCTGAATTACTGGGCGACTTGCAGGCCTTGCGGCTGGATATTGTCCTGACCAACACCCCACCCCCGCGCGACAAGGCGGCACCTTGGCTGTCGCAAAAAATTTCCGAACAACCTGTCAGCCTGATCGCCGCGCCGGGTTTATGCGCTGCCAGCGATGATCTGGCAGCGCTCTTGGCGCGCGAAGCACTTGTCTTGCCTACACTGGAGACGGGCCTGCGCGCGGGCTTCGATCTATGGGCCACAAGGCGCGGCTTGCGCCCGCAGATTGCCGCCGAGGTTGATGACATTGCCATGATGCGCCTGCTCGCCCGCGAAGGTGCCGGAATTGCTGTTCTGCCACCGATTGCCGTGCGCGACGAACTTGCCTCTGGCCTGCTGATCGAAGTTGCGCAGATTGACGGGTTGGCCGAGAGTTTCCATGCGATCACCTTGTCACGCCGTTTTCCGAACCCGCTGGTTGATGAATTGTTGCGCGCACCAGACTGATCGCAGCGCCCTGCCCGCCTCAAATCTGCGACAGCTCAAGCAGGGCTTGACGCGCCCGCCCAGAGAGGGCAGGTGCAGCGCATGTTGCGCATTCAAGATATCTCCTACTCCGTCGAAGGCCGCCCATTGTTCGAGGCGGCCTCAGCCAATATTCCCGACGGCCACAAGATTGGCCTTGTCGGGCGCAATGGTACAGGCAAAACCACGCTGTTCCGCCTGATCCGGGGCGAATTGACGCTGGATGGCGGCACCATCTCGCTGCCCTCTCGCGCGCGGATCGGCGGTGTCGCGCAGGAGGTGCCGTCTTCCTCGACCTCGCTGATCGAAACGGTGCTGCAAGCAGATACCGAACGCGCCGCCCTGATGGCCAAGGCCGAAACCGCGCAGGATGCAGGCGATATCGCGGCCATTCAGGCAAGGCTGGTCGATATTGACGCGTGGTCCGCCGAAGGGCGCGCAAGCTCTATCCTCAAGGGGCTGGGATTCGATGCCGAGGCCCAGCTACGGCCCTGTTCCGATTTCTCGGGCGGGTGGCGGATGCGCGTAGCGCTGGCGGGGGTTCTGTTTGCCCAACCCGACCTGCTGCTGCTGGACGAACCGACCAACTATCTGGACCTTGAAGGTGCGCTTTGGCTGGAAACCTATCTGGCGAAATATCCGCATACGGTCATTATCATCAGCCATGACCGCGGGTTGCTGAACCGCGCTGTGGACCATATTTTGCACCTCGAAGACCGCAAACTTACGCTTTACACTGGCGGCTACGACTACTTTGCCCGCACCCGCGCCGAGCAACGTGCCGTGCTGGCGGCCGAAGCCGCGAAAGTCGCAGCCCAACGTGCCCATATGCAAAAATTCGTGGACCGTTTCCGCGCACAGGCGACCAAGGCACGGCAGGCCCAGTCGCGCTTGAAAATGCTGGAAAAACTGACGCCAATCACCCCGCCAGCCGAGGCGGCGAAGCATGTCTTTACCTTTCCTGCCCCCGAAGAACTGTCCCCCCCGATCCTGCGGTTGGAGGGGGCATCGGTCGGCTATGGTGGCCCGCCTGTGTTGCGAAATCTTGACCTGCGCATAGATCAGGACGACCGGATTGCCCTTCTGGGGCGCAATGGTGAAGGAAAATCAACCCTGTCAAAACTGCTGGCTGAAAAGCTGGCAGGCGCGGGCACTGTCACCCGCGCGGCGAAACTGCGCGTGGGCTATTTTGCCCAGCATCAGGTTGACGAGTTGGAACTGGACGAGACACCGCTGCAACATCTGCAGCGCGCCCGCCCCGGAGAGGCGCCGCCAAGGCTGCGCGCGCGGCTTGCAGGTTTCGGGCTGATGGCCGAACAGGCGGAAACCGTGGTCGCACGCCTGTCAGGTGGGCAGAAGGCACGGCTATCGCTGCTGCTGGCGACGCTGGATGCACCGCATATGCTGATCCTTGACGAGCCGACAAACCACCTCGATATTGAAAGCCGCGAAGCGCTGGTCGAGGCGCTGACCGCCTATACCGGTGCGGTTGTCCTGGTCAGCCATGACATGCATCTGCTGTCGCTGGTGGCCGACCGGCTGTGGCTGGTGTCCAATGGCAAGGTCACCCCTTATGATGGAGACTTGGAAAGCTACCGCAATTTCCTTTTGTCCAGCACGACCAAACCCGTGCGAGAGAAGCCTGCACCAAAGCCCAAACCCCGCGCCACGCGTGACGAGGTGACGGCCCTGCGCGGTGAATTGCGAAAATGCGAAGGCCGCATCAGCAAACTTGAGGAAATGCGCGACAAGCTGGCTACAAAGCTGGCAGACCCATCGCTGTATGAAGAGTCCCGCCTGAGTGAGTTGCAAGTCTGGCAGGCAAAATATGCCGAAGTCATGGAAGGGCTGGACCGCGCCGAAGCCATGTGGAT
>SLAT01000239.1 GCA_007126715.1 Roseinatronobacter sp. | reverse complement strand
GCAGCACGAATATTTTGACCAAGTGCAGATCGAAATGAGCTGCAAGCTGAGTAGCGGGCAACGCGCCTGGTATGTCGCCAAGCTGGAAAACGATTTCTCGGGCGACCACGAAAAGATGTGGCGCGAAATGCCATCCAGCCCCGAAGAATGCTGGCGCCGCTCGATTGAGGGCAAGTTTTTCACCCAACAGCTTGCAGCAGCCCGCGCGCAAGGCCGGATTACAAAGATCCCGCATGTCTCGAATGTTCTGGTGCATACATTCTGGGACATCGGTGCGGGCGATGGCACCGGCATATGGCTGATGCAGCATATCGGCACGCAAGAGCGTTTTCTCAGGTATTTCGAGGGCTGGGGCGAGGGATACGCCCATTACATTCAGACACTGCGCGAAACCGGCTGGCTGTTTGGCCGGCACTTCCTGCCGCATGATGCCGCACAGGTCAGGCAGATGGCAGATCGCGTCGGTTCACCGATCGACATGCTGCGCGAACTGGCCCCGGACTGGACGTTTGACATCGTTCCGCGCGTCGAGACGATCCAGCACGGCATCCAACTGACACGCGAGGCATTCAGCCGCGCATATTTCGACGAGGAAGGCTGCAAGTCCGGCCTCGAACATCTGGAGCTTTACGGCAAGAAGTGGAACGCCCGCCTTGGTGTGTGGAGCCATGAGCCCGAGAAGCTGGCAGGCCATTCAGAAGCCGCAGACGCATTCCGCCAATGGGCGCAAGGCTATGACCCGCGCCTTACCAACGCACAGCAACGCCCGCGGCGCCGGGCCAAAGGGGGCATGGCTGCATGACCGCACTTATCCGACCGACTGAGCAGCAAATTGCGCAGCACTCCGACCATTCCGACAGCGACGGGACCGAGCACTACCGGCCAGCCATTGATCTGACCGTGACCTATGGCCCGCCGATCTCGCGCGGCGATGTCCTGGTATACAAGACCTGGCTGCGCCGGGGTGGCCAGTGGGAAGCCTGTCTGGTGCTTGTGCCGCGCACCGTCCTGACCAGCAACAAGCGTGTCATCCCCTGCATTGTGCCTCTGTCGCGCGCCCATGTCTGGGCCGAGGAAACCGGCGATTTCCAAGAATGCCTGATCAATGCAGGCGTGTTCTGCGCCAACCTGGGTTTCAACCCCTACAACCCCAAGAACCCGCTCAAAATCATGGGCATCATCCGCGATCTGTTGGGCGAATTGATCACGATCCCGCCGCGTTTCGAGGGTGCCCCGCGCCAAATCACCGCAGAGATGGAAGTGATCGACAACCAGACCGGCAAAGTCACCGAAATGGAAGTGAGCGACGATCATGGCGTATGAAGATCAGGGGGGCAAAGAGCGCGGGCGAAGCCCCATCGAGGCGAAGTTCAAGCAACACGACCCATACAAGGGCGTGGACACAAACCGCTACCTGTTTGGCGATGACCCGGCGAAGATCGAGCGATCCCCGCTGGATGATGAGAAAACACAGGCCCTGCATGAGCGCCTGATCAGCCATTACCTGCGCGAACTGGACCGGCAGGCGTCATGGCGCACGCGCATGGAGCTGGATGAGGCTTTCTACGACTCCGAGCAGTGGGACGCCGACGACATGATGATTTTGAAAGAGCGCGGCCAAGACCCGCTTGTTCTCAATGTCATCGCGCAGTCGATCAACTGGATCATCGGCAGCCAGCGCCGCGCGCGCACGGATTACAAAATCCTGCCCCGCGCCAAGGAAGCCGCCAAAAGCGCAGAGCGCAAGTCGCAGTTTATGAAATACATCGCTGACGCCAACAAGTCAGTGTTCAGCTATTCGGAAGCGTTCGAGGAAATGGTGAAGTCCGGCCTGGCCTTCATGGAGGCAGGTGTTCAGGAGGACACGGACGGGGAACCCATCTATGACCGCTACGAGTCGTGGCGCAACATCATCTGGGACAGCACCGCCCGCGAGCGCGATCTGGCAGACGCGCGCTACATGTTCCGCACCAAATGGGTGGACATGGATACCGCTTGCGCCCTGTTCCCCAAGCGCAAGGCCCAGATCGAGATGGCGGCCAGCACGTCCTACGAGTTTGGCGGCAGTGTTGATCGCTTCGGTGATGACGCCATGGACGAGGCGGAATACGACAGCATCCGCGATGGCTATTCCAGCATCGAGCATCCGACCAGCCAGCGCGAGCGTGTCAGGCTGATCGAGGCCTGGTTCAAGGTGGCAGAGCAAGAAGATGTCATGGCAGGCGGCGATTTCGCCGGGGAAATCTATGACCCCAACAGCCCCGGCCACGCCCAGCAGATTGAAACCGGCGAGGGGGAGGTCCGCAAGCGCCTGACATACCGCACCTATGTCATGGTGATGACGACTAAGCACGCGCTCTGGTTCTCGAAATCGCCCTACCGCCATAACCGTTATCCTTTCACGCCCATGTGGTGCTACCGCAAGTCCAGCACAGGCGAGCCGTATGGCGTGGTCCGCAACATGGTGGACGCCCAGAAGGACATCAACAAGCGGTTTTCCAAAGCGCTGGCGATCCTGTCCAGCAACAAGACCATCATGGATGAGGGTGCCGTTGCTGACCTGGACGAGTTCGAGGATGAAGTATCCCGCCCGAATGCCATTATCGTCAAGCGGCAGGGCAAGCATCTCGAAATAGACGCCGACCGCGAGCTATCCGCCGCGCATTTGCAGGTCATGCAGATGTCCATGCAGATGATCCAGACCCTATCGGGCGTCACCGATGAGGCCATGGGGCGCACCACAAACGCCGTGTCAGGCCGTGCGATCATGGCGCGGCAGGAACAGGGTGCTGTATCCACCGCCAAGCCCTTTGACGCGCTACGGGCCTGCAAGCAGTATCATGGCGAGAAGGTTCTATCGCTGGTGGAGCAATTCACCACCGAGAAAAAGAAGTTCCGCATCACCAACAGCCGGGGCCAGCCGGATTACGTCCGCGTCAATGATGGCCTGCCCGTGAATGACATCGCGCTGACCAAAGCGGATTACATCATCAGCGAGGATGACTGGAACGCATCACTGCGTCAGGCGCAGGTTGTCGAGCTGATGGAGTTGATGACCCAGCTTGCGCCCGTCGCGCCGCAGGTGGTCATG
>SLAT01000203.1 GCA_007126715.1 Roseinatronobacter sp. | reverse complement strand
GTGGACCCGGGTTTACCGCCCCCCCGGCACATGCGCTGCAAGCAACGCGCGCGACACTTCTGGCCAATGGCGAAGGCGCCGATATCGCTGAACGGATGCGCGAGGAGATTATTCTGGCAATCCTGCTTGCCCACCCTGCCCTGCTGGACCAGTTCATGACCGATCTGGAACGCGCGGAGATGCGAAGCTCAGGCCACGAAACACTACGCCAGGGACTGCTTATACTGCCCGACAGGCAATCAACGGATGATCCGGTGCAAGCCCTGCCCGAACCCGCACGTGCAGAAGCGGTACGAATACTGGAATTGGGGCATGTGTCGATTGCGCCGCCCGTAAGAAATCGGGACGATGATGACTTTGCCCGCAAATGCCTGGAAGAAGAATTCGCGAAACTGTTTTCTCGTCGGGGTGTTGCCCTGGAATTGCGCGAGGCAACAGAGGATCTGGCCGATCTTGCAGATGAGGGTCTGACATGGCGGCTGCGTCAGGCCGCAGAATCACGCAATCGCGCAGAACGCTCTCGTCTGTCTGATTCGGCCGATCTGGGCGAAGATCGCGCAGCATTATCAGGCGAATTGCAGCGCCTGATCGAATCAGAAGTCTGGGTTAAACGAAAAAAATGACCGAATCATGACGCCTAGGTACGTTTCAATGCGCAAAAATGCTGTCGGGAACTAGAAAAACGCCTCGCTCTTGCCTAGATAGCACTGTGTAGGGCCAAGACTCGGGCGATTCGTCGTACTGATTCGTGCAACGTCCTGCCCAAGCAGTTTCGGGAGCTTCCATGGCCGCTAAAGACACTGACGACACACGCATCGAAGATCAGGAAAATGAAGCGGGGCAGACTGTAAGCCAAGCCTCGATCAAGAAGATGATCGCGCAAGCGAAAGAACGCGGCTTTATTACTTATGAGCAGCTGAACCAGGCGTTGCCACCTGATCAGGTTGCCTCGGAACAGATCGAAGATGTGATGTCCATGCTTTCAGAGATGGGGATCAACATCATCGAGGATGATGACGACAGCGAAGAACCCGAGGCCAAGACCGGGGAGCTTGTTGAAATCGGCGGCACACGCGATGTGACCTTGGCGACAAGTTCAAGCGAAGAGAAGCTGGACCGCACCGATGATCCGGTGCGCATGTATCTGCGCGAGATGGGCTCGGTCGAATTGCTGTCGCGCGAAGGCGAGATTGCAATCGCCAAGCGGATCGAAGCTGGGCGCAACACGATGATTCTGGGCTTGTGCGAAAGCCCGCTGACCTTTCAGGCGATTACAATCTGGCGCGACGAGCTTTTGAACGAAGACGTATTGCTGCGCGATGTCATCGACCTAGAGGCAACTTTCGGAAATGCTCTGGAAGGCGATGAAGACGGCATTCCGGTAACGGAAGGTCTGACAAACGCGAGTCCGGCAGCCAAACCCGAACGCCATTCAGAGCCAGAACTTGATGCAGATGGAAACCCCATCCAGAAGGCGGAAGATGACGATGAGGATGACGATCAGTCAAACCTCTCTCTGGCAGCAATGGAAGCGGCATTGAAGCCGCGAGTTCTGGAAACACTGGACCGCATCGCGCATGATTTCGACCTGCTGTCCGAGATGCAGGAACAGCGCATGAATGCGACCTTGGTCGAGGAGGGGCGTTTCTCCGAGGCACAGGAACAGCAATATCAGAAACTGCGGGCTGAAATCGTCGAGTTGGTGAACTCGCTCCACCTTCATAACAACCGGATCGAAGCGCTGGTTGATCAGCTTTACGGGATCAACAAGCGGATCATGTCGATCGACAGCGCCATGGTGAAGCTGGCCGATCAGGCACGCATCAATCGGCGGGAATTCATCGAGTCGTATCGCGGGTCTGAACTGGACCCAACATGGTGCGACCGCATGACAGACAAACCCGGTCGTGGCTGGCAGGCGTTGATGGATCGCTCGCGCGACAAGGTCGAAGAGTTGCGCTCTGATATGGCGCAGGTCGGTCAGTATGTTGGCGTCGACATTAATGAATTCCGTCGCTTTGTCGGCCAAGTGCAGAAGGGCGAGAAAGAAGCCCGTCAGGCCAAGAAGGAAATGATTGAAGCGAACCTGCGACTGGTGATTTCGATCGCCAAGAAATACACAAATCGCGGGCTACAGTTTCTTGACCTGATCCAGGAAGGCAATATCGGCCTTATGAAAGCGGTCGATAAGTTTGAATATCGTCGCGGCTACAAGTTCAGCACCTATGCGACATGGTGGATCAGGCAGGCGATCACACGCTCCATTGCCGATCAGGCGCGCACGATCCGCATTCCGGTTCACATGATCGAAACGATCAACAAACTGGTGCGAACAGGCCGGCAGATGTTGCATGAGATCGGGCGTGAACCAACATCGGAAGAACTGGCCGAAAAGCTACAAATGCCACTGGATAAAGTGCGCAAGGTGATGAAAATCGCCAAAGAGCCGATCTCACTCGAAACCCCTATTGGCGACGAGGAAGACAGCCAGCTTGGTGATTTCATCGAGGACAAGAACGCACTTCTGCCGCTTGATTCAGCCATTCAGGACAACCTGCGCGAGACGACGACACGGGTCTTGTCCTCGCTTACACCACGCGAAGAGCGTGTGTTGCGCATGCGCTTCGGGATCGGCATGAACACGGATCACACGCTGGAAGAAGTGGGCCAGCAGTTCAGCGTGACCCGCGAACGCATCAGGCAGATCGAAGCGAAAGCGCTGCGCAAACTCAAGCACCCGTCCCGCTCGCGGAAGTTGCGCAGCTTTCTGGACCAATAAATCTGCTATGGTGCCGTGAATGTCACACACGGCACCATAACTTTCAGATAGATATTTGAAAAAACTGGACGAATTTTAAATTTTTGAATACCTCTTTACCCTAATTTGGCTTAAAAATAGATTGTTGAACGCGACGAGTGATCCCAAAGGGAACAACTTGAAGCCTGTCTTTTTTATCTAGTACATCCAACCGAGGGATGATTGTGGAAGTTTCAGAGATTTTTAGAGCGAATCTGCTCAGAGTATTGCAAGAGCGCAAAGTTTCAGCCGCGTCCGTTTCAAGAAAAGCAGGCCTGAACATCCGGGCCGTGAAAGACATCGAGGAGCGCCGCGCAAAGAGCCCGCGCATTCTTACTGTCTTCAAACTTGCAGAAGCACTGGAAGTGCCACCGGCGGAGTTACTGGGGCTAGAGAAATGCCAATGTTCAGCTTCCACTGATCTCAGTGAAGCAATTGGCTTCTTTTCCTCGCTATCTCAAGAACAGCGAGAACCGCTTCTAGCCGCGATCCGTCAGTTGATTGCGGTAACGAAGTAAGGATTGATTGCAAAATCCTGAGTTCCAAGTGCAGGCAATCGCCTGAATGCTCGCTTTCGGGCAAAATATGGCATTTTAATTTTTCTACGGACACGGTCAAAGCCCAGAGGTTAACTTCGGTGAATCTCAGGATTTGGGGTGTTTACCCTTCCTGCCTTTCGTTCGACGACAACAGCGTCAGATACAAAACTCACTCTCTAAAGTTATCTCAACACTCTCTAAAGATAGCATAACTCTCTAAAGTTGCCATAACTTTCACGTTAGAGAGAAACAAATCCTTGACCGTGTGACAGTTCTCGCGCAAAGTATCGCTAAGGTTGTATTTTGGGAATACGGCATAACCTAAAGGTGAGCGCGATGTTGCATGACATGAAAGTCTTTGTTGAACCGAGGGTCCCCGCTATCACCGGGACAGCAGTCGCGTTCATGCCATATTCTGACGAGGCTCGAGATATCCAAGACTGGGCGTTCGAGATGTCGAAGGCAAATGTGATCGTCTTGGCGCAATGTCAGCAGGAGCTTGCCTGGCTACGCGACAAGAAGGCCGAATTCGACTTTATTGTCGTGGATATAGAGCATGTTGGCGGT
Organism: Roseinatronobacter sp.; assembly: GCA_007126715.1. Taxonomy (GTDB): domain Bacteria; phylum Pseudomonadota; class Alphaproteobacteria; order Rhodobacterales; family Rhodobacteraceae; genus Roseinatronobacter. The sequence continues at coordinate 7,713 of SLAT01000203.1, read as the reverse complement.
GTTCATGCAGCGGTTGAACTGTGCCTCAACATTCGCAAAGACCGTCCCAACAGCAAGATAATCCTGCTCTCTGATGACACAGAACGAGACGATTTCGGCTCTGAGCGGATTGCGATTTGTGATGCAACGCTCAAGAAGCCTGTTACCCACAGAAGGTTCACAGATCTGTTGGCACGGTAATTTTGCCAGCAAGCCGGTTGCGGCCCGAATCAAAACACAGATGAATGAAAAGCCTGAGATTTATCTCAGGCTTTTTTTGTTAACTTCCTGTTTTTATGCCTCTGCGTCCATGCCCGCAGCGCTGGCACCTGCCAAAGCGGCTTCTGCATCATTGTCAGAACTGTCGCCAGTAACGCCAATCGCACCGACAACCTTGCCTGATTCGCGCAGCAAGACACCTCCGGGGACAGGCACGACCTTGCCACCATAGACACCATTTACCGCTGCCATGAAATAAGCCTGGGCTTCTGCGCGCGCCATTTGTGCGCGCCCCCCCATGCCAAGCATCACCGCACCATAAGCCTTGCCATGCGCGATACCAAACCTTCCGGGTGACGCACCATCTTCGCGTTCGAATGCAAGGACATGCCCCCCGCTATCAAGCACAATTACAGTAAGCGGTTTCAACTCCATCTCGCGCCCCTTTGCCCGGGTTGCCGCGATAATGGTTCTGGCCTGATCAAGTGATAGCGTCATTGGCGTTCCTTTCGTATTGATTCTGCATCTATTCAGACATCAGAGGCAAGCGCCACTAATCCTTGGGCGGATCACGCGTGTATGGCGCCGTCACCACAGGCGAGTGCAGCCTCGCGTACAGCTTCGGAATAAGTTGGATGGGCGTGACAGGTCCGGGCAAGATCTTCGGCCGCCGCGCCAAATTCCATCGCCACACAAATTTCATGGATCAGGTCACCCGCATAGGGGCCAATTATATGCGCCCCAAGAATGCGGTCTGTATCCTTGTCTGCGAGGATTTTCACAAATCCGTCGCCTGCAAAATTCGCTTTTGCGCGGCCATTGCCCATAAAGCTGAACTTGCCAACCTTATATGCACGTCCTGCGTCCTTGAGGCTTTCCTCGGTCTCTCCGACCGAGGCCACTTCAGGCCAAGTGTAAATGACACCGGGGATCACGCCGTAATTCACATGCCCGGCCTGACCCGCCAGTATCTCCGCGACGGCCATGCCTTCATCCTCGGCCTTATGCGCAAGCATTGGCCCCTCAATCACGTCACCAATGGCATAGATGCCATCGACACTGGTCTTGTAATGCGCATCGGTCGCAATCTGGCCGCGCGCGGTCATTTCTATGCCCAGATCGTTCAGACCCAGCCCATCTACGAAGGGACGACGCCCGGTAGAGAGCAAGACAGTATCTGCTTCGAGCGTATGCTCGCTGTCATCCTTGCGCAACTTATAGGTTACCTTGGCCTTGGTTTTGGTGGCGGTTGCCGATTGCACTGCAGCACCAAGCACGAAGTTCAGCCCCTGCTTGGCTAGCAGACGCTGAAATGTCTTCGCCACTTCGGCATCATTGCCCGGAATGATCCGGTCAAGATATTCAACCACCGTGACCTCGGCCCCCAAACGGGCATAGACAGAGCCCATCTCCAACCCGATCACGCCTGCGCCGATAACAATCAGCTTCTTCGGAATCTTGCCCAGCTCCAGCGCACCAGTCGAAGTGACGATGGTTTTTTCATCCACCTCCACCCCGTTTAGCGGGCTGGACTCCGAACCCGAAGCAATGACGATTTTTTTGGTGTCATAGGTTTGCTCGCCAACCTGAACGCGCCCCGGAGACAGAACCTTGGCCCATCCCCTGATCCAGTCGACCTTGTTCTTCTTGAACAGGAACTCGATGCCCTCGGTATTCTGCCCGATCACGTCCGACTTGTAGCCCAGCATTTTCTTCCAATCGACCTTGGGCTTGGCACCTGTCAGACCCATAGTGTCGAAATTATGCTCTGCCTCATGTAGCTGATGGGTCGCGTGAAGCAGCGCCTTGGACGGAATGCAGCCCACATTCAGGCAGGTTCCCCCAAGCGTCTCGCGCCCCTCAACACAGGCGACTTTCAAACCAAGTTGCGCCGCGCGAATTGCACCGACATAGCCGCCGGGACCAGCACCGATGAAGATCACATCATAGGACATGGAAGATTTCCTTTCAGTTGCAGGGAGAGGGGGCGCTTCGCCCCCCTCGGGCCTGAAGGCCCTCACCCCCCGAGGATATTTGGACAAGGATGAAGCAGCATCAGAAAAGTGCAACCACCAGTATGATCAATGTGGACAAAAACCCGACTGCCCAGATGATCGAGCGCCACGGATTAAGTCCATAGGCATAGGCCGGGATATAGAGGATGCGGGCAATGAGATAGGCATAGGCGCATATTGCCGTCAGCGCACTGGACTGGCCTGAGACACTGATCACGATGGCCGCAATTCCGAAGAGGATAAGCCCCTCAAAATGATTGTCGAGCGCGCGTTGCAACCTTGCGGTGCGCTTTGACATGGGTTTATCGGGAGCAAAATCGCGCGAGCCGCCTGTGTAGCGGGTCCCAAGCTCCAGATTGGCTGGCAGAGCGAACAGGATGAATTGCACGAACTGCAAAAGTGCCGCAAGGGTGAGGACTGTAAGTTCTGGGGTCATGAAAACCTTTGTCGTCGTGCATTGAGACAAGTCAGATCACAGGATGCGGGTTCGTGGCCGCATCCTGCAAAACTGAGACTTACAAATCCATCAGCAAGCGCCGCGGATCTTCCAGCGCTTCCTTGACGCGGACAAGGAATGTCACCGCACCCTTGCCGTCAACAATCCGGTGGTCATAGCTGAGCGCCAGATACATCATCGGGCGGGCCACGATCTGGCCCTTCACGACCATCGGGCGTTCCTGGATCTTGTGCATCCCCAGAATGCCCGATTGCGGAGGGTTGAGGATGGGCGAGGACATCAGCGAGCCGTAAACCCCGCCATTCGAGATGGTGAACGACCCGCCCTGCATCTCGGCCATCGACAATTTGCCATCGCGGGCGCGCTTGCCGAAATCGCCGATCCGCTTCTCGATCTCGGCAAAACCCATTGTATGTGCGTCGCGCAGCACCGGCACCACCAGCCCGTTCGGTGTGCCCACAGCAACGCCCATATGGACGTAATTTTTGTAGACGACATCTGTCCCGTCAATCTCTGCGTTGACTTCGGGCACTTCCATCAGTGCATGGCAGCAGGCCTTCACGAAGAAGGACATGAAGCCCATCTTGACGCCGTGCTTCTTCTCGAACTGGTCCTTGTATTCGTTGCGAAGCTCCATGATGCCGCCCATATCCGCCTCGTTATAGGTGGTCAGCATGGCCGCAGTGTTCTGCGCTTCTTTCAGGCGACGCGCGATGGTCTGGCGAAGGCGGGTCATCTTGACGCGCTCTTCGCGGGCCGCGTCATCCGCGGGCACTGGGGCGCGCGGGGCCTGTTGGGCTGCCGGGGTGGGCACAGTCGGCGCAGCCGCTGGGGCCGCCGCGGCTTTTTGCACATCTTCCTTCATGATACGCCCATCGCGGCCTGTTCCAGTCACCTGATCCGGCGAAAGCCCTTTTTCAGCCATCAGTTTTTTAGCCGAAGGCGCATCTTCAACATCGCGCGCCCCGCCGGAACTCTCAGTCTCGGCCTGTGGTTCTGGGGCCTTTACCCCACCCGCGCTGCCTGAAATCACCGCAAGCTTGCCACCGGCCGCAACCGTGCTGCCACTCTCGGCCAGAATCTCGCTAAGCACACCCACCGCAGGCGATGGCACTTCGACCGAAACCTTGTCGGTTTCCAGCTCGCACAGCATTTCATCCATCGCCACGGTATCGCCGGGTTTCTTGAACCAGCTTGCCACGGTCGCCTCGGCCACGCTTTCCCCAAGCGCAGGCACCATGACGTCTACGCTTTCGGACACCGTCTTGTCAGACGTGGCAGCCGCCTTGGCTGGTGCAGAGGGTGTCGGCGCGTCAGAGCTGCCCGGTTCGGAAATCATTGCCAGAAGCGCATCCGCGCCCACTGTCTCGCCTTCTGCGGCCACGATTTCGCCCAGTGTTCCGGCGACAGGTGATGGCACCTCTACCGTCACCTTGTCGGTTTCAAGCTCGCACAGCATTTCGTCCACGGCGACGGCGTCGCCCGGTTTCTTGAACCATGTGGCTACAGTGGCTTCGGTCACGCTTTCGCCCAAGGTAGGTACTCGAACTTCGGTGGACATGTGTCTGTTATCCCTCGATTGTAAGCGCTTCGTTCACGAGCGCCTCTTGTTGTGCTTTGTGTTGGCTGGCAAGCCCTGTCGCGACGGATGCAGACGCTGCCCGTCCGACATAGCGCGGACGTTTGGTTGCGCCGTTCAGCCGGTTCAGAACCCATTCGACATTCGGTTCGATGAAATTCCACGCGCCCTGGTTCTTTGGCTCTTCCTGACACCAGATGATTTCCGCATTCGGAAAACGCTCCAGTTCCTTGAGCAGTGCCATCGCGGGGAATGGGTAGAATTGTTCGACGCGCAGAAGATAGATATCATCAATCCCGCGGGCATCGCGCTCTTCAAGAAGATCAAAATAGACCTTGCCCGAACACATCACCACGCGCTTGATTTTTTCATCAGCTTGCAGTTGCGTGTCACTATTTCCCTTTTGCGCATCATCCCACAGCACCCGGTGGAAACTTGACCCTTCGGTAAAGTCGGCAGCCTCGGAAATGCACAGCTTGTGGCGCAGCAATGACTTAGGCGTCATCAATACCAGCGGCTTGCGGAAGCTGCGGTGGATCTGGCGGCGCAGGATGTGGAAGTAATTGGCCGGAGTTGAGCAATTGGCGACAATCCAGTTGTCTTGCGCACATTGTTGCAAGAAACGTTCCAGCCTTGCGGAGCTGTGTTCTGGCCCCTGCCCTTCAAACCCGTGTGGCAGCAGCATCACCAGACCGGACATGCGCAGCCATTTGCTCTCGCCCGAGCTGATGAACTGGTCGAACATGATCTGCGCACCATTGGCAAAATCGCCGAATTGCGCTTCCCACATGACAAGGGCGTTGGGTTCGGCCAGTGAATAGCCATATTCGAACCCCAGCACCGCATATTCCGAAAGCATCGAGTCGATGACCTCGTAGCGGGCCTGCCCTTCCTTGATATTGTTCAACGGGTAGTAGCGGTCTTCGGTTTGCTGATCGACAAAGGCAGAATGGCGCTGAGAGAAGGTGCCGCGCGTTGAATCCTGTCCGGCCAGACGGACCGGGTAACCTTCGGTCACAAGGCTGCCGAATGCCACAGCCTCTGCTGTGGCCCAATCAAACCCCTTGCCAGAGGCAAACATCTCTTTCTTGGATTCCAGCTGGCGCGCCACTGTCTTGTGGATGTTGAACCCTTCAGGATAGCGCGTCAGCGCTTCGCCCACTTCAGCCAATGCTTCTGTAGATATCCATGTTTCGCCGCGCTGATATTCCTCACCTTCCCGGTTCAGGTGTGACCACCGCCCATCCAGCCAATCGGCCTTGTTGGGTTTATAGGTCTTGCCCACCTCGAACTCGTCATTGAGGAATGCCTGAAAGGCTGCCTTCATATCCTCTATCTCGCCCTCGGGGATCAGCCCGTCAGCGACCAGACGTTCGGTATAGAGTTGCAGAGTCGATTTATGCTTTTTGATGCGGGTATACATGGCGGGGTTGGTGAACATCGGTTCATCCCCCTCGTTATGCCCGAATCTGCGATAGCAGAAGATGTCGATCACCACGTCCTTCAGAAATTTCTGACGGAATTCGGTCGCAACCTTTGCGGCGTGCACGACTGCTTCCGGGTCATCACCATTCACATGGAAGATCGGCGCCTCAACCATCAGCGCAATATCGGTCGGATAGGGCGAAGAGCGCGAGAAATGTGGCGCGGTGGTAAAGCCGATCTGGTTATTGACGATAATATGGATCGTGCCGCCGGTGCGATGGCCGCGCAGACCCGACAGGCCAAAGCCTTCGGCCACGACACCTTGCCCTGCGAAGGCGGCATCGCCATGCAGCAGCACAGCCACAACCTGACGCCGCTCTGCATCGTTCATCTGGTCCTGTTTGGCACGGACCTTGCCCAGAACAACCGGATTGACTGCCTCAAGATGCGACGGGTTCGCGGTCAGGGAAAGGTGAACCGTATTGCCATCAAACTCGCGGTCTGACGAGGCACCCAGATGGTATTTCACATCGCCCGAACCATCGACATCTTCGGGCTTGAAGCTGCCGCCCTGAAACTCGTTGAAAATGGCGCGGTAGGGCTTGCCCATAACATTCGCCAGAATGTTCAGCCGGCCACGATGCGGCATGCCAATGGCGACTTCTTTCAGACCAAGGGCACCACCGCGCTTGATGATCTGTTCCATCGCCGGAATGGTTGCCTCGCCCCCATCCAGACCAAAGCGCTTGGTGCCCATGTATTTCACATGGAGAAACTTCTCGAAACCCTCGGCCTCGACCATCTTGTTGAGAATGGCGCGGCGTCCGTTCTTGGTGAACTGGATCTCCTTGCCCAGCCCCTCAATCCGTTCCTTGAGCCAGGCCACCTGCTCGGGGTCAGAGATATGCATGAATTGCAGCGCGAATGTTCCGCAATAAGTGCGCTGCAAGATATCGATGATCTGGCGCAGACTGGCAACTTCCAGCCCCAACACATTATCAATGAAGATGGGGCGGTCCATATCGGCTTCGGTGAACCCGTAAGAGCGCGGGTCAAGCTCGGGGTGGGGCTTTTCTTCGCGCATGCCAAGCGGGTCCAGATCGGCGACCAGATGCCCCCGGATACGGTAGGCGCGAATGATCATCAACGCGCGCAAACTGTCTATAACCGCTGCGCGCACCTGCTCTGTCGTGAGTGTCACACCTTGCGCTGCTGCCTTGGCGGTAATCTTCTCGGCCGCGGCCTTCGTCTCGGCCACAGGCGCAGCGGTCGGCCATTCTCCGGTCAGCGCCGAGGTCAGCTCATCCTTTGGCTGCGGCGGCCAGTCCTTGCGTGCCCAGCTAGGGCCACTCGCGGCGCGCTGCGCATCCTGCGCCCCTTCGCCCAAGGTGCGAAAGTAATCCGCCCAGACATCATCTACCGATGCAGGGTCTGCTGCATGACGGGCCTGCAAGGCTTCGACATATGCAGCATTCTGACCTTCGAGGAAGGTCTCGCCATGCATCTGTTCGTTCGGGCTATGGTCGTTCATAAGAGCACCTCTATGGTACTTGAAGGTTGAGAATAAGCTATTTCACGCGCGGTTCGGGGCCAAATCGGTTCTCGCCGCGTTGGCTGGGGCGGGTCATCCACCAGATGATGACCACACCGGCCACGAATTGCGCAACAGCCAGCAACATGATCAATCCGGTTTGTCCCGGCATGACGCCCATCGGCATCCCATTTGCAGTCCCGCCATGCATCATGCCACCAAAGCCGCCCTGCATCATGTTTGCAGAGATGCTGCCAACTACAATGGAGGAAACGATAACAATTGCGCTGGGAATCAAAAGATACCAGCCTGGACGGCCGGTATCTTGTAATCTGCGCCAGCCAACCGCTAGGAACGGCACGAAAACGACCAGCTGGAACAACCGTACCAGCCAGTCACCCGTCATGTTCAGCACCATCTGAGCAAGCGAAAGCACGAATGCACCTGCAAAGACAAAGAGAAAAAACCACCAATATTCGGGACGGCGCGAGCGTCCCGAATATTTCAG
>SLAT01000297.1 GCA_007126715.1 Roseinatronobacter sp. | reverse complement strand
TGCGGCAGGCGCATGCGGGATCAGCGGCAGCGCATAGACATGTTCGAACAGGAAATAGGTCGAGTCCTTGATCGAAAAGCCGTCAACCTTGGTGCGCGCGGATTGCCAGAATACCATGGCGGGAAACACGCGCGCGGCAAAGGCGACCAGATCCTGTGGTATGTGGCCCCCCAGCGCGTTTATCTGGCAGATCAGATCACGGCCTTGGGTGGCGATGCTTTGGTTGGGTGGTGTCTGTGCGGAATGGGTCATCTGGGCGCTCCTGTATCTGTGTCTATGATCAGCCCGTGACGCAGCAACAGGGTCAGGGCGGGGGTTGGGTCGGCCTTGCCAGCAGCGAAGCCGAGTGTTTCGCCGTCACATAGCGACGACAGCACTGCAAATGTGTCCGGCTCAATGCGTTCAACGATCACGGTAAAATCGGGCTGACGTGCGATCAGCGCATAATCGGGGCCGGGCAAAAGCGGCGCGCGCGCGGCGCCGGTCTGATGGGATTGCCATATTTGCACGGCCGGCAGAGGCGAGGTGAACAACAGCGCCGAGGGGTGCAAGGTTAACCGCAGCGATTCAAGATCCGCCACGGCAAGAACTTCTGGTGCGACCGGATCAGCATCAGCCGCGTGACAGGCGCGGCCACGGACATATTCCAGCCGCGCGACATCGCCCAGAAAGGGCAGATGGGCGACTGGCGGAAACCCATCCAGAAACCCCGCGAAACTTGCGCCCCAGCGTAACATAACAGGGTCTTGAGGCGGGGATTGGGCGATATAGACGCGCGCCATCGCGGTGAAGAACGCGGGCCCGACAAGCGCTTCGATAACAGGAAAACGCGCAGCAAGGGCGCGGGTCAGGCTGTGCTGGACATTGTTGCGATAGACCTTGAAGCGCTGCGCAATCTCGTTTGCGTCAGGCGCAGTCAGCCCGGCAGGCGGCGCTGGCCCCCAAAGGGCCGCGTTAAACGCGGCCTCTGTCTTGGCATGGGACGGATCATGCAGCACGGGACTGCCCGCCCTTAGCCCGCGCAAGCACCGTTTTGGCGCGGGCGGCCTCGCTCAATAGCGTTGCGAAATCCGGCACATCTGTATCCCATTCGATCAGCGTCGGCAGCGGGCCGGTCTGTTCCAGAACTGCCGCGTAAAGCGCCCAGACAGGGTCCGCGACCGGCGCGCCGTGGCTGTCGATCAGAAGCGGGCCTGAAGGCAGGTCTTCGGCATCATGCCCGGCCAGATGAATTTCGCCCACGGCGGCCAGGGGGAACGCCGCCAGATAGGCCCGCGCGTCAAAGCGGTGATTGGTCGCCGAGACAAAGACATTGTTAATGTCCAGCAGCAGCCCGCAGCCGGTGCGGCGGGTGATTTCAGTCAGAAAATCCGTCTCGGTCCATGTGGAATTCTCGAAAGTGACATAGGTCGCCGGATTTTCCAGCAGCATCCGGCAGCCAAGCCTGTCCTGCACCTGATCAATATGGGTGCAGATCGTGGTCAGTGTTTCCTGAGTGTAGGGCAAGGGCAGCAGGTCATTGAGCCACGCAGTCCCATGGCTGGACCATGCCAGATGCTCGGAAAAGCTCTCTGGCTGATAGCGGTCTATCAGCTTGCGCAAGCGGTCAAGATGGGCAGGGTTCAATCCTTGTGCGCCACCAATCGACAGCCCGACGCCGTGAAGTGACAGCGCATGATCCGCGCGCAGGGCGGTCAGCATCGCATGCGCGGCACCTCCATCGCCCATATAATTCTCGGCATGAACTTCAAAGAAGCCGACTGCGCCCGGCTGGACCATGATGTCGTGAAAATGTTCTGGTTTGAAGCCAAGCCCGGATGTGTGGGGAAGCTGTGACATGCGGCACTCCTGAATAAAGACAGGGGCGCGGGATCAGGCCCCGCACCCCGAATGCGGGTCACGCGGGTGGCAGGTCGCGATCCAGTTCTTCCAGCGATCCCATGCGGGCTGTCCCGTCGGCCATTGCTGGCAATTCGATCTCGGTGCAGGTGCCCGCTGCGACCAATGTCCAGGCGTTGCCCTGATAATCCACGGTCGATGTGCCTGAACAGGTCGTGCCGGGGCCTGCGGCGCAGTCATTCGCACCCGCAAGCGAGATGCCAAAGCATTTTTCCATAGTGGCGGATTGTGCATGCGCGTGACCGCCTGCAAGTGTCAGCGCCGTAGCCAGTGAAGCCGCGAGCGGAAGAGCAAGTGATTTGGTTGTCATGAATTCAAACTCCTGTTGGTGGGTGCATCAGTGCAGTCCCACACGGCGTTACGCGGCAGGATGCCGCAGCATTACGCCGATCACGCGGACGTGATCCTGCGCGCCGAAAATAAGCGTTTCTGAAAAACTGAAGGCCGTTCTATGTAACAAGCCTGATGCGCAAACCGAAAAGAGGACTGAACAGCGTGGCGGATCTTGATGCCCTGGAGGACCTCATGCGCGCGGCAAATCGCGGCGATTCAGCCGCATATCACCGCTTGTTTACCGCGATCACGCCGGTTTTGCGAAAAGTCGTGCGCGCCCGCGGGACTGCACTTGGGCGCGAGGGATGCGAGGATGTGTTGCAGGATGTGTTGCTGGCGATCCACAGCAAGCGCCACACATGGCGCGAAGACGCGCCGTTGCGCCCGTGGCTTTATGCCATTGCGCGGCACAAGGTCATCGATGCGTTCCGGGCACGCGGCAGACATATCGAATTGTCGATTGATGAATTTGCCGAAGGGCTTCCGGCGGCGGCGGGGCCTGACCCGATGGATGGGCGCGACATGGAAAAGGTGCTTGGACAGTTGGATCCGCGCGCGGCAGAGATTGTGCGCGCGTTCGGCCTGAACGGAGAGACGACCGCCGAGACAGCGGCACGGCTGGACATGTCCGAGGGCGCTGTCCGGGTTGCCCTGCACCGGGCGCTAAAAACCATCGCGCGGCTGCGTGAAAGGATGATCGAATGAAAACCGAAGACCTTATTCTGGCGCTGTCGGCAGATACTTTGCCACAGAAATCCGTGGCACAGCAACTTGCCCGTGCAATGCCCGTCGCAACCCTGATCTCCATTGCAGCGTTTTTTGCATTCTGGGGGCCAAGGCCCGATATCTGGGAAGCATTAGGGTCGGCGGCAGTGCTGAAAACGCTCCTGCCGCTGGGCTTTGTCGTCATGGCCGCAGCCTTGGCGCTTGCGCTCACGCATCCGGGCACGCGGCATGACATGCGCAGCGCAGCGCTTGGGCTGTTTGTCGTGTTGGTGATTGGTGCCTTTGCAACAGCCCTGCTGAACGCGGGCTTTGCAGGGCTGATCGCAGCACTTTCCACACCCAGCCTTGTAACATGTCTGCTATCGATCCCGGTTTTGGCGTTACCTGTTCTTGTCGCGGTGTTCTGGGCGCTGTCATCAGGGGCGGCGTTGCGGCCAAGGCTGACGGGTGCCGTGGCGGGGTTGATTGCGGGTGGATTGGCGGCTTCGGTCTATTCGATCTACTGTGACAAGGACATGATCCTGTTTGTCGTGCCTGCCTATTGTGCCGCAATCGCATCCATATCGGTCATTGGCGCCCTCCTAGGCCCGCGCCTGCTGAAATGGTAGCCATGACGCCAATTCCTCGTGTTGGACCAGCATCATTTCTGTCATGCACCCACGCGCATTCAGGATGGGTGCAGCCCGGGCAGGTTTGAGGCACTTCAACTGCACATGGTCGCCATCGAGTGTGCATTTTCAGGGTTTGATGTTTTCAATCACAAAGGCGCGGATGCCTTTGTGTCCTGCCCCGCATTCTGAGCGGGTTGTTTGCCGATCATGCCTTTCATGATAACGCCCATGACCTTCACACGGCCCCAGCGCGGCAACATCGCCAGCGACAATCCGAGGAACTTGGCAAGAAAGCCGGGGCGCACGGTTCCACGTTTGCCAAGCGCGGCCAGCGCGCCTTTCGCGACCGTTTGGGGGGTTGCAGCTTTGCCCATCTGCATACCTGCGCGCGCGGCAAAGCCTGTCCCGACCTGTGCAGGGGCCACAGACAAGATGCTGACGCCCTGCGCGCCCAGTTCGGGGGCCAGTCCCTCGGCAAAGTTTTGCACGAAACCTTTGGTTGCCGCATAGGTCGCCGATAGTGGCGCACCCTGAAACCCCACAAGCGAGCCGAACAATACGATCCCGCCGCGCCCCTGCTGCGCCATGCGCTGCCCGAAGCCGTGGGCCAGTTCGACGACCGCGCGGCAATTCAGATCGACCATATTCCCCTCGGTCGCGATGTCCTGTTCCAGAAATGGCCCGATCGACCCGAACCCTGCCGCGGCCACGACCAGCCCGAGCGGGGCATCACCCGTCGCTGCCAGCAGCGCCGGAACAGCCGCGGGAAGGGCCAGATCCATCGCCATGACCTGCACATCAACGCCATAGTTCTCGCCCAGATCCAGTGCCATGTCCTGCAAGATGCTGTCACGCCGGGCAACAAGGATCAGGTCGAACCCCTGCTCTGCCAATTGCACAGCGAGGGCGCGGCCGATGCCATCGCTGGCCCCCGTGATCAGGGCAGTCGGGCCAAAGCGCTGTAGCAGGGTGTCTCGTCCAGTGGCCATGATGCGCCCTTTCCTTTTGCGTTGAGGTCATTCGCCAGCTAGGCGAAGCGGTGTGGCTTTGGTTTGCGGCGCGGCGCTCGCCCCCCGCGCTTGCCGGGGCAAGGTCAGGGCGAACATTTGCGGGGTAAAGGCGAAGGCGAGCGTCACCGACAGCGCCACACCGCCTGCGACAGACATCGCGAAGGGGGGCCAGAACCCGCCGCCGCCAAGGATCAGCGGCAGGAAGCCCCCAAAGGTGGTGATGGTGGTCGAGGTGATGTGCCGCGCTGAGCCTGCCACCACATCAACCATCGCCGCGCGGTCACCCGCACTTGCGCGCACGTCTTGTTGCAGGCCCGACAGCACGATCAGGGCGGCATTGATCGACACACCGACAGAGCCGATCACCCCGATGATTGCGTTGATCCCGAAAGGATAGTCGAACAGCGCCAGCGCCAGCATCGACAGACCCGCCGACAATCCCGCAACCGTGAAGGAAATCGCGGTCAGGCGGAAGGAATTGAAGGTCATCACCACCACAGCGATCGACAGGGTGATGATCAGTCCGAGAGGGGCGACCAGCGCCTGCACCGTGCTGTTGCGCGCGTCTGAATCGCCGCCGGTTTCTAGCCGGATGCCCTGCGGCGGGGTGTAGCCCTCTGCCTCCAGCAGCGCCATCGCTTGCGACAAGGCAAGGGCGGGCAGGACGCCGGGCATCAGGAAAGCCTGCACGGTGTTCACCCGCTCGCCATTGCGCCGCGTAATGGTGCTCTCCGATGGTTCCAGCATCAGTGCGCCGAGGGTAGACAGCGGCACGGCGGGAAACTGGCCTGCGCCCGCGACCTGCGCTGCACCCGGCGGCAGGATGGGCATGTCCCCAATCGCCACCGGATCACCGCGCAGCCCTGCGCCAAGGCGCACTCGAACCGGCAGTTCCTCGGTCCCTTCCAGCAGCGACCCGCCGGTGACGCCTTCCAGCCCCGCCTCCATCTGCCGCGCTATCTGGGCCAGATCGAGGCCAAGCAACCGCGCGCGGGCTTCATTCACCTGAAGCGTCAGCTTTGGTGTCCCACCTGCGATCTGGGTGCGCACCATTGCCACTTGTGGCACCTGTGCAAGCAACCCGCGCAGATCCTCGCCCGCCAGCCGCAATGCATCGATATTCTGACCTACAAGGCGCAATTCCACCGGGGCGTTCACGGGTGGACCTTGGGTCAGGCCGCGAATGACAAAGCGCGCCTGCGTATAAACAGGGGGCAAGTTGGCCTGCAACGCGGCCAGCAGCCGTTCCGTGGCCGCTGGAGAGGTTGTGCGGATCAGCGCCTGTGCGAAGGCTGGTGCCTGATCGCGGTCACCGACCATGTTATAGTAGAAGGCGGGCGCAGAGCGTCCCACCACCCATGCTACACTCACAATCTCGCCCTCAGCCGCAAGTGTCGCATCGATCTCGCGCACCATGCGCAGGGTTTCGGTGATGCTGGTTCCTGCGGGCAGATCGACCTCGATATGGAACTGGTCGCGGTCCACTCCGGGAAAGAACTGCGGCGTCAGGCCGGGCAGTGACACAAAGCCCAAGCCCGGCAGCACGAGTGCCAGCGCGACAGTGCGCAGCGGATTGGCCATCGACAGCGTCAGGGCGGCCCGAAAGCCGCGCATCAACAGGCCCTCTTGCGCTCGCGTGCCATCGCCCGGGCGCAGCCAGTATCCGGCAATGGCCGGGGTGATGGTCACGGCCACAACCAGCGACCATGCCAGCATCACGATGACCGCAGTGGCGATGGAGCCGACGAAATCCCCCGCCGGCCCCGGCAGCAGCAGCAGCGGCATGAAGGACAGGATCGTGGTCAGGGTCGAGGCTGCCAGCGGCATGGTCAGCCGCCGCACCGACCCTGCAACGGCGTCCAGCCGCGACAGCCCCGCGCGCAGGCGCTTGCCCACCTCATCTGTCATCACAATCGCCGCATCGACCAGCAGGCCAAGCGCCACGATCAACCCGGTCACACTCATCTGGTGGATCGGCACGGACAGCGCGTTCAGCGTGGCTATTGAGGCAAGCGTCACCACCGGCAACACCATCGCCACGATCAACGCCGAGCGCGGCCCAAGGGTCACGAACAGCACCGCCACCACCAGCGCCACGCCGATGGCCATGTTCAGCCCCACCTCGGCCAGCCGTTCGGTTGTATAGCGGCTCTGGTCGAATACCGTTTCAATGGACAGACCCCAAGGCAATGCGGTGCCCTGAACAGCCACGTCGGCATGAATATCGGCCATCCAGCGGTCCACCTGCAAACCTTCGCTCAGCTTGGCGGAAATCAGAAGGGCAGATTGGCCCTGATAGAGCGCGGCCTCGGCCAGTGGCAGGCGGGGGCCGCGGGTGATCCGGGCAACATCACCCAGCAGGGTCACGCGGCCCACCGCATCTTCGCGCAGCACCACGGCGCGCAGCCGGTCGAGCGAGGTGATCTCGCCCGTGATGCCCAATACCAGATCGGTCGTATCGCCGCGCAACCGGCCTGACTGGACTTTGGCATCGGCGGCGCGAATGGCGGCAGAAACATCGTCAGCCGTCAGTCCAAGGGCCGCAGCGCGGTCCGCGTGCAGTGTGACCAGCACCTCCTCCTCGGGGGGCCCATGCAGATCGACAAGACTGGTGCCCGGAACCCGGCGCAGGCGGTCGGCCAGTGCCTCGGCCTCGCGCGCGGCGCGGGTCAGGCTGAACCCTTCTGGCATCGTCAGCGCAAAGATCGCAGCATAGCCCCCTGCCCCGTCACTGTCGAATTCGGGTTCAAGCACGCCCACCGGAAATTCCCGCCTTGCATCGACCAGTGCATCGCGCACCCTGCTCCAGACCTGTTCAATCGTCGCGGGGGGCACTGTCTCGATCAACTCGACCGAGATGACCGAAATGCCCGTGGCAGAGGTCGACTCGACAGTTGCGATTTCGGGTATGGTGCGAAGTTCAGCCTCGATCTTGGCGGTTACCAACGCTTCCACACGCGCGGGGTCTGCACCGGGAAAGACCGTGGTGATCGTAGCGAAGATATTGGTGATGGTCGGGTCTTCCTGCCGCCCGATGGACCATAGCGCCGAAGCGCCCGCCGACAGGACCACCAGAAGTGCGAGCATGACAAGGCGCGGTTGGCGGAAAAACAGCGTATCCATTGGCCCTACTCTTGCGCAGCGGCAAGTTGTGCCAACACAAACTGGCCAGGGGCAACGCGGTCAGGGGCTTCGGCCACGATACGCGCACCGGGGGGCAGATCGCCGCGCAGGAACACGCGCGCACCATCTGTGTGGATCACCTCGACCGCTGCGGGCAGGATGCGGTCGCCCTGCGCCGTGGCCTCCAGCGCCATGACGGCCCAACTGCCCCGCGCGCCTTCGCGCAGGGCAGATAGCGGTGCCCAGAAGCCAGTTGTTGCGATGGACTGCTCAAGGATCAGCGCGACCGTATCGCCCAAGACCGGGGCTGCATTCGCGGGCAGTGACAGCATAATCGACCGGCTGCGCGTGCTGGGGTCCAGATCGGGGCGGATTTGCCGGATGGTGGAGGTTTCAACCCTGCCGCCGATGTCAACAGCGGCTGTATCACCCACGCTCAGCAGGGCTGCCAAATCCGGCGGCACACCCACACGCGCGCGCATTGGGGCCGCATTAAACAGCACCAGAACTGTTTGTCCCACCGCCGCAGTTTGTCCCGGATCAGCCATTCGCGCTCCTATCCGCGCTGCGAAAGGAGCTGTCAGGACCGATTTGTCTAACTGCACATCCACGCCCGCAATCCGCGCGCGGGTCGCCGCCATCCCGGCTTCGGCCCGGACCAATGCCAGCCGTGCATCATCCTGCGCCGCAACTGAACGAAACCCGCGTTCGGTCAGCGCGTCATTGCGCGCAAGCGTCAGCCGCGCGAGGTCTGCATCAGCCTTTAGTGCAGCAAGCTCTGCTTCCAGCGCCGCGCGTTCAGGGATCAGGGAACTGGTGTCGAGCCGGGCGAGTATGGCCCCTGCCACAACCGCATCACCTTCTTCGACCAGAAGTTCAGTGATCCGCCCACCCAATTCGAACCCGAGTTCAATCCGTGCCACAGCCTCGACCTGGCCGGTAAAGCGCCGTGTGAATGTGTAGCCATCAGCAAGGTCGACTTCGATCACACGCACTGTTGTGCGGGGTGCGGCAGCCCGGGGTTCCGGGGCGCTGGCGGCTGAAAGGAAAGTATGACCACCCAGCACTGCCGCACCTGCAAGACCAAGGAAGGCTACCGTCAGCACCAGCGTGGCACCCCGGCGCAGCGCCTTGCGAATGCCAGATATTGCGCGGTTGGTCATGACATTGATCCTAGCCTGAAGTAAGAAACCCTTACTTATGTTAGAATCACTCACATTGGCAAGTAAAAATGTAAATTGCACTAACATTCAAACCACAGATGGTGACTGCCCTACAAAGCGCGCGGTGCTTCAGCCGTTGCTGATGCAATGATTCATCCTCTGCTTGTCAATCCATGTTAGAGATGCTAACTTTAGTCCGGTCCAAGAGCAGAGTCAGCGCACCAGGACAGGAAAGGCCAACAGGATGCCCGATGAAACTCACGCCCCCGCCGTGACCCCAAAGGCCGCCTATCACCACGGCGACCTGCGCGCTCAACTGATTACAGCGGTGCGAGGTCTGGTTGAGGCGCATGGCCCGGACGGCTTTTCGGTGGCAGAAGCCGCACGCCGCGCGGGCGTCAGTTCCGCCGCGCCCTACAAACACTTCAAGGATCGCCATGAAATTCTACGCGGCGTCGTCAGCGAGGCGATGGACCGATTGCATGCCGCAATGGAAGCAGCCGCCGCCGCGCAGCCCGCTGGCTCGTTAGACGCTGTGGCCGCCATCGGATTGGCCTATGTGGATTTTGCAAGAGCGGAACCCGGCGTGTTCCGACTGGTCTTTGGCCTGACCGAAGGTCACGAAAATGCGCCTGACCTCCAGCAAAAAGGGGAAAGCTGCCTCGGCGTGGTCGTGAAGGCCGTCGCGGCCCGTCTTGATCTGCACCCAAATGATCCAGAAGTGCAACGCCGCGCGTATATCTTGTGGTCGTTTGTCCACGGGCATTCATTTCTACACATCGACATGAAAACCAAGGTCACCACCGCCGAGATTGATGATTGGGAGTATTTGATGGAGATCAGCCGCGCGATCCTTGCCCAAGCAGCGCGGTCGCAATCATGAAGCACTGCCGCGTCTTTGAAACGCGACTGAAGGCACTGGCAGTTGCGACGCAAATACCACGCGGGCGGCCAGTTCAGGACATCCTCGTTCGGATGCGCGGCGCGATCACTGGGCCTAGCGTGACGGTCGAAACGATCCTGCGATCCATGGACCCGGCTGCACAAGCGGTTCTTTTGCTGCTACCGGCGCTGATCCTGATAACACCGCTTAGCGGTATTCCGGGCTTGTCTTCTTTGGGCGGACTGACAATCGCCCTTGTTGCCTGTCAGATTCTGCTGGGTCGCCCGATGATCTGGTTGCCAGACTTTGTCCTGCGTCGCACCCTGCCCACCGAAAGACTGCAACGCGCGCTGACCCGGCTTGATCGTCCGGCGCGATTTATCGACCGCAGATCGGTGGCTCGCGCGGAATGGTTCTTTGTGTTTCCGGGCCAGCAGATGGCGCTTGTCACATGCATCGCTTGCGGGTTGGCCATGCCGTTTCTGGAATTTGTCCCGTTTTCAGCAACCACGCTGGCACTGGTCGTCAGCATTCTTGCCTCGGCGCTTCTGGTGCGTGATGGGGTCTTGGTGGCGCTCGGGCTGAGTGGTTTCGGGATTGCCGTCCTCATTGTCGCGAAGCTTGCGTCCACCTGATGCGACCCGAAAACATGCCTGGCGGGTTCTGCTGGTCCCCTTCCCAAAGGGTATTTGCCGGAATTTCATTTGCCATGATCCTAGCCTTTGCGGCCACCCTCGCCTTATGGGCAGTGGACCCTAGGGTGATCGACGGGGTCTCTGTCTGGGCAAAACCGCTGAAATTTGAATTGGCACTGGCGGTTCACGCGGGCACGCTTGCCCTTGTGGTGTCCCGACTAAGCCCATCGCTTCAAACAAAGACCTCGCTTCTAGGTGTTGCGCTTGTTTTTCTGGCGGCCAGCACCATCGAGATGGGCTGGATCATCTTTCAGGCCGCGCAGGGCCAGCATTCTCATTTCAACGACAGTTCTGCATTCCACCGAGCGATGTTTTCTGTAATGGCCTTTGCCGCAATCATCATAACCGGAACAGCAGCTGTGATAGCAAAGGTTGTCTGGCGCGATGCTGATTTTGCCGCAGGCGCGGCGGTCAAATCCGGTATTCTTCTGGGTCTTATTGGTGGCACGATACTGACCCTCGTGACCGCTTTTGCGATTGGTGCAATGGGGAGCCCTTATGTCGGGGGCGTGCCCTTGCTGACGTCCCGAATGACATTCTCCGGCTGGTCGCTCATCGGGGGGGATTTGCGTGTGCCGCATTTCCTGTCGACCCATATGATGCAAGCAGTCCCGATTGCCGCACTCCTTGCCAGCAATTTGCAAGGCAGGCACCTTGCTAACCCTTTGGTATATGGATTTGCGGCTTTTTGGGTTGTCTGGACTTTGATGGAGTTTGGAATGGCGCTGTCCGGCCAACCTGCAGTTTTCCTGACACGGTATTCCTGACGACAGACAGCCGCCTGATATATGAACTGTCACATTCTGCCTTCCCCACCACCGATGCCACAACCGAACTGGAAGGCATCGAGGCATATCTTGCTGAGACTGGCACTATCGGATGGGTGCACCCTGAATGCTGCGCGATGAAGGTTTGACTATGGCCGATCCTATTGGAACAGACCGCAAGATAGCGTCAATTTCTGCCAGCGCCCTGTCGCTTCTGGCATATGACGATGCACACTAATTTTGAATCCAGATGTGAACCGTCAGGGCCAGCCCGCCTGCGCCGATCATCGCGGCAAACCATGGTCCGGCAGTCTCGAAAAAAGCCACGGCCCGGCGGAGCAACGGCTGATGGGCTTCCGTCGCTGCGGCACGGGCGCGCGCAAAGGCCGCGAAATATCTAAATAAT
>SLAT01000086.1 GCA_007126715.1 Roseinatronobacter sp. | reverse complement strand
TGGGGCTAAGCGATGCGTGATTTTTATGGCGTCACACTGAATACCCCCTTGATGCTGGGCACGGCGCAATACCCGTCTCCCGCCGTGCTGGAGGAGGCGTTTCGCAGCTCTGGCGCGTCGGTGGCGACAGTTTCCTTGCGGCGTGAGGGCGGGCAGGGGCAGGCGTTTTGGGACATTATTCGCGGGCTTGGTGTGCATGTGCTGCCCAATACTGCGGGGTGTTACAGCGCGCGAGAAGCGATCACCACCGCGCAGATGGCGCGCGAGATGTTCGAGACGAACTGGATCAAGCTGGAAGTGATCGGCCATGCCGACACGTTGCAGCCCGACCCGTTCGGCCTGTTGGACGCGACTGAAGCGCTGGCCGCTGACGGGTTTGAGGTGTTCCCCTATACAACCGAAGATCAGGTTCTGGCCGCGCGCCTTTTGCAGGCGGGCGCGAAAGTGCTGATGCCTTGGGGCGCCCCCATCGGCTCTGGCCTCGGGCTGAACAACCGCTACGGGCTGAAAACCCTGCGCGCGGCTTTTCCCGATGTGCCGATGGTGATTGATGCGGGCCTTGGCCTGCCCAGCCATGCCGCCGATGCGATGGAAATGGGCTTCGATGCTGTCTTGCTGAACACGGCCGTGGCACAGGCGGGTGACCCTGTAGGCATGGCGCGGGCTTTCGCGCTGGCGGCACTGGCAGGCGCGCTGGCCCATGCCGCCGACCCGATGACACCGCGCGACATGGCATCCCCTTCAACCCCCGTTCTGGGAAAGGCATGGCTATGAAACTGCCCCGATTCTACCCGATTTTTGACAATTCCGACTGGCTGGAACGTGCGCTGCCTCTTGGTGTGAAATTCGTCCAACTGCGCATCAAGGACCGTGACCCGGACGCCCTGCGGCTGGATATTCGCGTGGGCCTTGCCTTGGCGCGGGCGCATGGCGCGGCGCTGGTGGTCAATGACCATTGGCAACTTGCCCTTGAGGAAGGGGCCGAGTGGCTGCATCTGGGGCAGGAAGATCTTGACGAGGCAGACCTGCCTGCGATCCGCCGTGCAGGGTTGAAGCTGGGCCTCTCCACACATGACCACGCAGAACTAGACCGCGCCCTTGCCCTCAAGCCCGATTATGTGGCGCTGGGGCCGGTTTACCCGACGATCCTCAAGCAGATGAAATGGCAGCAGCAGGGGTTGGAGCGTGTGCGCGAGTGGAAGGCGCTGGTGGGGGAGACACCGCTGGTGGCGATTGGGGGCATGTCCGTCGAGCGCGCAGCGGGCGCGTTCGAGGCGGGCGCGGATATCGTCTCGGCGGTCACGGATATTACCCTGAACACGGACCCCGAGGCCCGCATTGCCGAATGGCTTGGGGTCTGCGCATGACCCGTTATGCCCGCCAGATGGTCTTGCCCGAAATCGGCACAGACGGGCAGGGGCGGCTGGCCCGCGCGCATGTGCTGGTTGTGGGGGCCGGGGGGCTGGGTGTGCCGGTGTTGCAATATCTGGCGGGCGCGGGCGTGGGGCAGATCACGCTGGTCGATGGTGACACGGTGGCAGAACACAACCTGCACCGCCAGCCGCTGTACCGGATGGACCAGATCGGCCAGCCAAAGGCGCTTGCCGCCGCAGCAGTTTTGCACGCGCTGAATCCCGAAACCGAAGTTGTCGCGCATTGCGAATGGCTGAATCCCGCCAATGCGCCCAAACTGGTCGGTGCGGCGGATGTTGTGCTTGATTGCGCCGATACATTTGCCGCCAGCCTGACGCTGTCGGACACCTGCCGTAATTTGGGCAAGTCCTTGATCGCAGCCTCGGCGCTAGCGCTGTCGGGTTATGTGGCGGGGTGTTGCGGTGGTGCGCCATCCTTGCGCGCCATCTTTCCTGATCTGCCCGAACGCGGGGCCACCTGTGCGACAGCCGGTGTGATGGGGCCAGTGGTGGGCACCATCGGCGCGCTACAGGCGCAGATGGCGCTGTCGGTGCTGCTGGGGCTGTCCCCGTCGCCGCTTGGGCAACTCATTAGCCTTGATGCTGCGCGCTGGCGCATGGGGGGCTTTCGCTTTGACGGGGCAGCTGAACCTGACCAGCCCTTGCCCTTTATCGCGCGCAGCGAGATTTGTGCGCAAGACCTGCTGATCGACCTGCGCCATGAGGCAGCGCCCTTTTGCCCTGCGGCCCGCCACATCCCGCCGGACGCCATTGCCACCCTTGCCCCGCCACCCGGCGCACGCGTTGTGCTGGCCTGTGCCACGGGGCTGCGCGCCCATAATGCAGGGCAAATCCTGCAAACCCACTGGCGCGGCGATATCGCCCTTCTTGCCCTTACCGACTGAAAGGACCACCATGAAACACCTGTTTGCCACATCACTGCTGGCCGCAACCCTTGCCCTGCCGGCCCATGCACAAGACCGCCTTAGCGTCATGCTGGACTGGTTCGTGAACCCCGACCATGCGCCCATCGTTCTGGCGCAGGAATTGGGTTATTTCGCCGATGCCGGGCTGGAGGTGGAAACCGTCACCCCCGCCGACCCGAATGATCCGCCGCGCATGGCGGCTGCGGGGCGCGTTGATATTGCGATCAGTTACCAGCCGCAATTGCACCTTAGCCGCCACAATGACCTGCCGCTGCGCCGCGTGGGCACGCTGATTTCCACACCGCTGACCTGTCTTGTGGTGCTGGCGGACGGACCCGTGCAGGAAATGGCTGATCTGAAGGGTGGTAAGGTCGGCTTTGCTGTGGCCGGTGTGCAAGAGGTGATGCTGGACGCGATGCTGTCCCATCACGGGATGGAGCCGGGCGATGTCGAGCAGATCAATATCGGCTGGTCCATCTCGCCCGCGCTGATGTCGGGGCAGGTGGATGGCGTGATCGGCGCGTTTCGCAATTTCGAGTTGAACCAGCTTGAAATCGAAGGCAGCGCGGGGCGCTGTTTCTACCCCGAGGCCGAGGGCGTGCCCAGCTATGACGAGTTGATCTATGTTGCCAATCCCGACCGGATGGATGCCGATATCATTGCCCGTTTTCTGGATGCGACCGAGCGCGCGACCGGCTTTATCCTCAACAATCCCGATCAGGCATGGGAGATATTCTCGGCCACCGCATCCGAATTGCGCAGCGAGTTGAACACCCG
>SLAT01000173.1 GCA_007126715.1 Roseinatronobacter sp. | reverse complement strand
GTCGAATCCACCTTCTCAATTTCATCACCAGTAGTGTAATCTACTGTGTCGATTGAACTTGAGTCTGGCGAAAAGCGAAAAGTTAATACGCCTGTGTTCAGAGGAATTAAAAGATTGTTATGGGGGGGGAATGTAATGATACCGCCAACAGCGGTTGCCGAGACCGGAGTCATTGTCGCGTTGTTCGATACCAAACGCATGGTGACGCGGGTAGAGTTGTCTGTGGTGCAGAGGTCGTTGAACTCATCGAGGACATGAATAATTGGCGTTTGTTCCATCCCAATTAGAAAGAATTGGTTAGACGGATTAATAATAATAGCCCTAGCCACCACAATTTTGGCCGGAACACCGGGGCCATTGCCGGATGATCCCTCAACAACCGGGGGAAGATCAAATGCGCTTAAGTCGATTGCCGCGTTCGGGTCGTTTAATTCGGGATTGACCTGCGGGTTTACTGGCGTGACAACGGGCGCGGCTTGCGGGCCGTGGAGGGCAAGATCATAGGTTGCACCATTGACGCGCATTTTTGGCGCGCCATCGCCCATGATATAGAGCCTGTCTTGGGCAACGGGGCCGGGGGCAGCATGGACTTCTGAGGGCCATGATAGCCACTCGCCTTGGTGGCGAAAGATGGTCTTTGTGCCTTGCGGGGCTGAGGCTGCGACGGTCGCCTTGCGGAACGGTGTGAGCGTCCCGTCCTCCAGCATGGCATTAACGCAGCGTTCGGCAAAGCCTTGCGGCAGGAGCGTTCTCGCCCGCGCCGGTATTTCTCCCTTGAAATCGTTTATCCTGATCATGCGGACACTCTACAGAAACCGGAAACGGGTGCGGCGGGGCGCGCGCTGCTGACCGATGATGCTGGCCGAAAAATGCGTATCGCAGGCCCGCTCGAACTTTTGCAGGTAATATCCCGCCTTGTCTGGGTCGTGCCAGCGTGTTTGCGGCTGCATCAGCACCTTGGACAGCGCGCCGCAAGCGATTGCTTCGCCCCATTGGGTCAGCAGAAAGTCGGGAACCTGGTTGTAGCTGTCCTGCATCGGGTCGTCGGGTGTTCCAGCCTCGAAATTCTGCCCCATGCGTGGCTTGAGAAACAGCGAGACCTCCAGAGTCCCGGCCGCCAGCGGAAATACCGTGACGGTGTTGGGCGTAACCTGCGTGATGTAGCGCGGTGTGCCTTCGCTCTCCAGATCGGCATGCTGGCGGTCGGCCAGATCGGAATACTGCGTCGGCGTCAGCGGCGTCTTGGCAACACTGTCCGAGAAGAACGACGCATACTCGATGGCATGGATCGCGGCATAATCCGGGGCCACAAGCGCCACGGTGTTTTCGTCTGTCAGGGCGACAGTGCTGATCTTGCGCCAGCACTTTGTCCTTTCGCAGAACTCGGTTGCAGCCATGCGGATATATTTTTCGGCCACGATGTCAGGTGCGCCCGGTGCGTTGGGCAGCACGTAGGGCAAAAACTCGATCAGCCTGATTGGCGTTGCCATTCATGCCCCCTCACTGGCTAAACCGGGACTTGGGTGTATCCACGTTCTGGGCCATCTCGATCTGGCTCTTGATGCCAAGCGCTTGTTGGAACAGCGCATAATGCGCCTGCGCGCGCTGCGCGATGCCGGGGGCGTTGATGTCCTTGGAAAACGCGCGGTAGCAGACATAATCCACCAGGGCGTTCTCGTAGATATCCGGCACGGCGACTTCGGCGGTATAGGCCGCGATATCGAGCTGGTTGTTTGGGACGGGGATTGGCGCGGGCAACCTCGACAAGATAACCTCGATCTCGCCGTTCCCTTCATTGCCGGGGCACACATAAAACGTGCTGGTGTCGAAAGGATCGTCCATGACGTGGGCGACAGTGGGGCTAAACGGCAAGGTGGTGCTGTTGTGCCAACCGGGGATTTGCAGGTCCAGAACTTCACGCACAATCGGGGTGATTGCACGGCCGTTACCGACATTGCGCTGAACCGAAAGCAGGCGGTGATAGCCTGCTGGCAAGGTTTGCTTGGTGCCTGTGACAAGGGGAAGCGTTATCGTCTCGGCGGTGGCGTTCGGTTTTTGCAGCGCAATTTCTCGCGTGCCTGCATTGATGTAGCCCAGAAGTTCAGGCAAAAGCCAGCGCACCCCGCCCGCATCTTGGAGCGTCGCCTGAGCCTGAGTGATGACGGATTGCGCTGTAAATGTCATTTGGGATTACTCCTGCTGTTCGCGGTGCGCGGTGATATCTTCGATCAGCTTTTCGATGCCTGCGCGGTGGTGTGGCTTGCGGCCCAGCTCAAGCTCAAACGTGGCTTGGAGATCGGCCAGCGTCATGTGTTCAAGCGGCATGTCAGGCGTTTCTGGCACTGGGTCTGGCACAGTCTCAAGCTGGGGGCCCGGATCAGGCACAGGCTCACCATTGTTGCGCCCTGCGCGATAGATTGCGAAACCCTCGGGGATGGATAAAAGCCGCTCGATATGAGCTTCATTGGTCACTTCGGCCACGTAATCGCCCGCCTCATTTGGCTGAAAGGCGTAGCGGGTGTTGTCCTGCATGGTGATCAAGGTTACGGGGCGGTCCTTGATCTTGGATAGGATAAGCACGTTCGGGGTCTCCTGAGTTGAAGAAAAAAGGGCAGGCAGATCAAACCGCCTGCCCTTGGCTGCTGTCCCGTGCGGGGGCGTCCTCAGTGGATGTATTCGAGGATCAACGTGACCTTTTTGGCCGCGCCTGCGGTGATGTTTTCCGACATCTTGATGCCGATGGAGCGGTGTTTGTCGCTGCGAGTCACAGCCAGTAGGTCGATGGCAGCGGCGGCGGCCTCGACAGAAACAGCGGCCACGCCGTCGAACAACTCGTCGCCCGATGTGCGATCCGGGTCAGGATCGCCCGGTTCGCCCGACATGAAGCCTACATCGGCCTCGTTGGATGCGGTCAGACCTTCGGGCAGCAGGCGCGCGCGCACCGGGATGGTATCCGCAGGCAGGAAGCCGATTTCCAGAATGTCACTGGCGGAAGTGAAGTCATCATTGAAGGTGTAAGTGAAGATCGCGCATTGCACGGAGCCCGAGACATAGCCGGTGGGCGGGGTCTCGCGGCGCTTTGCGACTTCGGATTGAAAGAGAGCCATTGTCTCGGTCCTTTGTTCAGGTTGATGTCAGGCAGG
>SLAT01000050.1 GCA_007126715.1 Roseinatronobacter sp. | reverse complement strand
TCATAGCGGATAAAGCAAGGGTGATCGGGGAAAACCCGCCAATATTTCTAAAAAGCGAAGGGATGACTTCGGGCAGTGTCTGGCCGCGAATATCGGCGCCCAGCAAATGCCGTAACTGGCTGGACGCAATCAGAATTCCCGCCGCGGTGATAAAACCGGAAATGACCGGGTGACTGAGGAAATTAGCCAGAAAACCCAGCTTGAACAGCCCTAGCACCAGCATCATCAGCCCGGAAATCAGCGCGATCCACAGTGCGGCAAGGTGATATTCCGGCCCGCCAATCTCTGCCACCGAACCTGCGGCGGCCGCTGTCATAAGCGCGACGACCGCTACGGGGCCAACTGCAAGCGAATTTGAGGTGCCAAAGGCTGCATAGAGCACCAGAGGCAACATCGCCCCATACAGACCAGCTTGCGGCGGAAGCCCTGCCAGCATGGCATAGGCCATGCCTTGCGGCACCAACATGATGGTCACAACCGAGGCTGCAATCAGGTCATTGACCATATTCGCCCGCGTGTAACTGCGCGCCCATAACGTGAAAGGCAGAAAACGGGTGAGCATATTGAAGGACCTGACATTGGAGTGTGGGTGGGCGCAGGTGCTAAAAGCAACTCAACGCGATATGTCAGCTATATATGCGGTAGAGTATATATTGCAAGTATTGAATGTGTTTTCAGGCCAGATGAACCGGAATTCGAGCCATATGGTTTGCGGCTATGTTCCGGACTTTTCGCAAAAGGGCAGGCTGGTAGCGTAACGACGCCACCAAGCCTGCTGTTTTCAAACAGGATCACCCGATGCGGTAATTCGGGCTTTCGCGTGTGATCTGCACGTCATGCACATGGCTTTCCTTCAGCCCGGCATTTGTGATGCGCACGAATTTGCAATTGCCGCGCATCTCGGCCACGGTTGCATTGCCAGTATAGCCCATCGCCGCGCGTAAACCGCCCACAAGCTGGTGGACCACGGCGCCTGCTGCGCCCTTATACGGCACTTGCCCCTCAATCCCTTCAGGCACCAGCTTGTCGCTGGCCGCATCCTTCTGGAAATAACGATCCGCCGACCCGCGCGCCATCGCACCCAGACTGCCCATGCCACGATAGCTTTTGAAACTGCGGCCCTGATACAGGATAACTTCGCCTGGTGCTTCATCCGTTCCGGCAATGGCAGATCCGACCATGGCACAAGACGCGCCCGCCGCGATAGCCTTGGCGAAATCACCTGACATCTTGATCCCGCCATCTGCGATAACCGGAATATCACCCGCCGCCTGCGCGCAATCCATAATCGCGGTCAATTGCGGCACACCAACACCCGCGACAACCCGCGTGGTGCAGATTGATCCTGGACCGATCCCGACCTTGACGGCATCAGCGCCCGCATCAATCAGCGCGCGTGTCGCCTCGGCAGTTGCGACATTGCCGGCCACGACCTGAACGGTATTTGACTGCGCCTTGATCCGCTCGACAGCAATGGCAACCCCCTCAGAGTGACCATGCGCGGTATCAATCACCACCAGATCAACCCCTGCATCAATCAGCGCCATCGACCGCTCGAACCCGGCATCGCCCACGGTGGTCGCCGCCGCGACACGCAGGCGCCCCAACTCGTCCTTGCACGCAGTCGGGTTCAGCACCGCGCGGTCAATGTCGCGCAGGGTCAAAAGGCCGGTCAGACGACCCTCGCCATCGGTGACCAGCAATTTCTCGATCCGGCGCGCCTGCATCAGGCTGCGCGCTTCATCGCGGTCCGCAGGTTCGCGCAGAATGGCCAGATTTTCTGAACTCATCATGACCTTGACAGGCGTGTCGTCTTCGCTGGCAAAGCGCATGTCGCGATTGGTGACAATCCCAAGGACGCGGCCCTTGTCATCGACAACAGGAAAGCCGGTCACGTTATAGCGTGCCTGTAATTCCTTGGCATCGCGCAGCGTCTGGTTTGGGGTAAGCGTGATCGGGTTATACACAATGCCCGATTCAAACCGTTTCACGCGCCGCACATCCTGCGCTTGTGCCTCGATATCCAGATTGCGGTGGATCACCCCCATGCCGCCCGATTGCGCCATGGCAATAGCCATGCGCGCCTCGGTTACCGTGTCCATCGCAGAGGATAGCAGTGGAATATTCAACCGGATGGATTTCGTGACGAAAGTCGATGTGTCGGCCTGTGTCGGCAGCACGCGCGATGCGGCTGGAACCAGTAGCACATCATCAAAGGTCAACGCCTCGCGAATCTCCATGATCGGTCTCCTTATGGGTGGATCGCTTGGCAGGTTCCTTTTTCACGTCTACGCGGAAATGAAAACCCCTCTCACGCCTCTGAGGCATTGGTTTTGGCGGCCAGCATCCCTCCGGGCCAAAGCTTGAGGATACGATATGCGATATATCCGATTGCCGGAGTGGCAATGCCCAGAATGACCAGCCCGAGTCCCCCCATGACACCCTGTCCTTGTGACACAGACAACAGAGCCGTCGCGAAAGCCGCAATCGGAAACGTGAAAGCCCCCCAGAACGGCGTAAACCCTGATTCTGTCAGCCACCGCACTGACACAATAAGTGCCGCTGCAATGGCCGCCGACAACGCGCAAAATGCATAGGCAGCGATCTCCAGCCCTGCGCCCTGTGCCACAATCGTGAACAGGCATGCAGGCGCCAGATGGATGGCCAGCAGCGGGCGCATCGGTGCAGGCGGAATGCGCTGTGCCAGCTGGCGCGCGCTGATCCCCCAGATAATGCCCGCAGGCAGCAGCATTGCCCATAGCAGCCACTTGGCAAGCTCATGGTAGCCCAGCGCATTCGCGGCCACTCCGCCAATGATGAAGCCCACGAAACTCAGGTGAAACACCGGCGTTACCACGCGCCCTTCAGGCGGTGCGGCGCGCAGCACAAAAATCAGCAGACCAACCACTGCCACATGAAGCATGAAGGCAAGGCCGACAATCAGCGTGGCCAGGGCTGGCGCGACAGGGGCAAGACTTGCCGCCATCAGCATCAGCGACAGGCTGGCGGCTGCCAGACCGGCCCGTCCGGGCAAGACGCGCATATCCTCGACCACAACTAACGGGCGGCGAAAGACCTTGGCCAGATAGGCGACCAGCGCGAACATGAATAGTAGCGTTACGGCGCCAAGTATCCCGTCACCGATGGGCGATCCCGCCGCACGCCACCCCAAGCCCAGCCCGAAAAGACCAAAGATTGGTGGAAAGATTGCCGGTGGCGTGCGCCGCGACAAGCCGGGCGCGGGCACTCTCAAGGGCGGCGGCATCGGGCGTCGGGGCTGGGTCATCACAAACTCATCTCAATTGCGCAAGCCGATCCGACAGGTGCCGGTAATCGTTAAACAGGAAATGATGAAACAGGCTTTCAGCGGCGGCCTTGCGGTACCCTTCGGTATATAACCCGAACCGCGCACCAGCACGTTGCGCGGTTTCCGCATCGGTTTCGCTATCGCCGATATAGGCGATTTCGGGCAGGGTCAGCCCCATGCGACCGACCACTTCCAGCAAGGGTGCGGGGTCTGGTTTGGCCACGGGCAGGCTGTCGCCACCAATGACCACCTCGAAAAATTCGGCCCAGCGCAGGTGCTTGAGAACAGCCGCAGTCGGGGCGAAGGGTTTGTTGGTGCACAGCCCCAGCCGAAGCCCCTTGCCGCGCAATTCGTCCAGCGCGTCAACAACATGCGGGTAGATGCGCGTATTCTCATGTGCGCGCTCATAGAAATGCAGGAACCGCGCGTGCAGATGTTCGGTGCGCGCGGGGTCATTTGCCCCGGTAACGGCCAGTTCCATCCGCTCCACAAACACGCGCGCACCGCGCCCGATAAAGCCGCGCGACTGCTCGAATGTCACCAGCGGCAACCCTTCGCCTTCCAGCACGGCATTGGCCGCCTGCCAGATGTCGGGTGCTGAATCGATCAGCGTGCCATCCAGATCGAAAACGACCGCGCGGATCACACCTCCACCCCGATTGCTGCCTCGGCCGCAGACCGGATCGCGCGGATATTCGCGCCGTAAGGGGCAGGGTCGTTTACCGATCCCCCCTTGAACACGGCAGAGCCTGCGACAAGCACATCCGCGCCTGCGCGCGCCATCAAGGGCGCTGTTTCAGGGGTCATGCCGCCATCAATCTCGATATGGATGGGCCGCGCCCCGATCAGCGCGCGCAGGCGTTTTACCTTGTCGCTCATATCAATGAATTTCTGCCCGCCAAAACCGGGGTTCACGGTCATGACGCAAACCAGATCAATCATGTCCAGCAGGTTCTCGACCCCGTCCAGCCCAGTGCCGGGGTTGATCGCAAGTCCGGCTTTCGCCCCGCTGGCCCGTATCGCCTGCAATGTGCGGTGGATATGGGGCCCCGCCTCAATATGCGCCGAGATGATATCAGCGCCTGCTTTCGCGAATCCCTCAATATACATATCAACCGGCGCTATCATCAGATGCACATCCATCACACCCTTGATATGCGGGCGGATGGCCGCACAGGTCGCAGGGCCAAAGGTGATGTTGGGGACGAAATGACCGTCCATCACATCAACATGGACCCAATCCGCGCCCTGATCCTCAATCGCGCGGCATTCCGCACCAAAATTGGCAAAATCGGCGGCCAGGATGGATGGGGCAATCTTGATTGCGCGTGAAAAGCTCATGAAGCACACTCCTGAATTAGCATTGGCTGTCTCTTAGCGGCGCAGATCAGAAAATGCACGCCTCCCATAAGGCGCTTCACCGATCATTTTCTTGCACCAAATACTCCCGCCGGAGGCTCCTGCCCTTGGACAAGGCAGACTGCCGCCTGCATCATGCACCAGCCAACTGCGCCAGTCGTGCGGCGCGCAAGCGTGCGAAGTCATCACCCGCATGATAGCTGGACCGTGTCAGCGGCGTGGCAGAAACCATCAAGAAACCCTTACCCCAGGCGGCTTTCTCATAAGCCTTGAATTCATCAGGGGTCACAAAACGGTCTACCCGATGGTGGCGGGGCGTGGGTTGCAGATATTGGCCGATGGTGATGAAATCCACATCTGCCGCGCGCATATCATCCATAACCTGTTGCACACCCTGGCGGTCCTCGCCCAATCCCACCATGATGCCGGATTTTGTGAACATCGTGGGGTCCAGTTCCTTGACCCGTTGCAACAGACGCAAGCTGTGGAAATAGCGCGCGCCGGGGCGCACTTCTGGGTAGAGGCCCGGCACAGTTTCGAGATTGTGGTTGAACACATCAGGCTTTGCCGCGACCACCGCTTCCAGAACCGAAGGGGCGCATTTCAGGAAATCCGGGGTCAGGATTTCGATTGTTGTATCGGGGCTGCGATGGCGCACGGCGCGGATAGTCTGGGCAAAATGCTCGGCCCCGCCATCGTCCAGATCATCGCGGTCCACCGACGTGATGACCACATGTTTCAGGCCCAGCTTTTCGACAGCATGGGCCACGCGCCCCGGTTCGAACGCATCCAGCGTGTCGGGGCGGCCGGTGGCCACGTTGCAAAACGTGCACCCGCGCGTGCAGATTTCACCCATGATCATCATGGTGGCATGACCCTGCGACCAGCATTCGCCCACATTGGGACAACCGGCTTCCTCGCACACGGTGGTCAGCTTGTTCTCGCGCATGATCCTGTGGGTTTCGGCATATCCCTTGCCGCCGGGCGCCTTGACGCGAATCCAGTCGGGTTTCTTCGGCTGCGCCTGCACAGGGCGACGGGCCTTTTCCGGGTGGCGCTGTTCAGGCAGTTTCAAGTCGCGCAAGGCTTCCCCTCCGTTGGATGCTGGCTAACAGTCACATAGCCCCAGTCGGAATGAAAAACAACGTTTCGGATAGGTGTCAGCCATGCGCTGCAAACATGACCGCCCACAAGCCCATGCAGGGATCATCCGCTACAGGGGTGGGGCGACGTGGCGTGCGCGCGCCAGCAAGTCTTGTCCTGCGGCGCAGAGATGGCCGTGAAGATCATCGAACCATGCCCCGCCTTCACTGGCCTGTCTGCGCACAAGGGCAAGCTGGCGCGCGGGTTCCGGGGGCTGGAAACGGCGCAAGCGCAGGTCCGGGGCGGCGGCGGCTTCTGCCGGAACGGCGATTTCGGGCAGGAAGGTCAGCCCGAAACCCTCCGCCACCAGCCCGCATAATGTGGCCAGTGACGAAGCGCCAAGATCCAGCCGTGTCTGGCGGCGATCCAGACTGCACACGTCCAAAGCCTGATCGGCAAGGCAATGCCCCTCATCCAGCAGCAGCAGGTGTTCAGGCCGCAACGCCATCGGGCGCAGCACTTCCGAGGTGGCCCCGAGGGCCGCCAGCCGCGCCTTTGATCCCGCAAGAACAAAGCGATCCTCAAATAGCGGGTCGGAAAACAGGTCAGGGGCGCGGGGCGGGTCTGCCAGCACGACCGCATCCAGCCTGCCATCGCGCAGCGCCAGCAGCAGATCGGTTGTCTGGGCTTCGCGCAGGCGCAATTCGCGGGTAATGTCGGCCGCACGCAGCCGCGCCAAGGTTCCAGCCAGCAGGTAGGGCGCGACTGTCGGGATCATTCCGACATTCAGCGCAGCCCCCAGATTTTCATGATGCGCTGTCGCCTCCAGTTCCATCGCTTCGGCCAGCACACGCTCGGCACGCTCCAACACCGCGCGCCCTTCGCGGGTCAGGCGCACATCGCGCGGCAACCGTTCGACCAGAGTTACGCCAAGTATGGCCTCCAACTCTTTTATCTGCATGGAAAGTGCGGGCTGGGTAACATTGGCGATCTCTGCCGCACGCCCGAAGTTCCGCGCCTCGGCAAGGGCGCGGAAATAGAGCAGTTGCTTTAGCGTGATCTTCATCGCGCCGCCGGTTCGCGTAGCTTGCAAGACAAGGCTGTGGGCCTCATAACCTGCCCAGACGTTCGATGAGCAGCGCAAAGAACCCGTCTGCATCCAGATCGCCGATGAATTGCGCATTGGCTGGCCGTTTGGTCACGCGCCACCAATCGGCCACGGTCATGCCAAGGGTCAGGTCTGAGTCTGTCTCGATCTCGACATTGATATGGCGGCCCGCAAACAGGTCGGGTTTCAGCAGATAGGCGATGGTGCAGGGATCATGCAGCGGCGCACCCTCAGAGCCATATTTTTCCTTGTCGAAACGCTCGAAAAAATCGGTCCAGCTTGCCACGGCGGGTCCGACGCGTCCCGGCAATGCGCGAAAAGCCTCGACCCGCGCGCGGGTGGTCAGCGCCTTGTGCGTTACATCCAGCGGCATGACTGTCAGCGGCACACCTGCACCGAAGACGATCTTGGCCGCCTCGGGGTCCACAAAGATGTTGAATTCCGCAGTCGGGGTGATGTTGCCCACCTCGAAATAGGCGCCGCCCATCAGCACGATTTCCTGAATGCGCGGTATGATATCGGGGGCGCGTTCCATTGCGGTGGCGATATTGGTCAGCGGTCCGATGGGGACCAGCGTGACGCTGCCAGATGCCTCTCGGCGCAGAGTTTCGATAATGAAATCGACAGAGTGCTGATCCTGAAGGTCCATTGTCGGGTCTGGCAATTCCATGCCGTCCAGCCCGGTTTTCCCATGCACATGTTCGGCAGTTACCAATGGGCGGGCGATCGGGCGGTCACAGCCGGCATAAACCTTGATATCCGGTCGCCCCGCAAGCTCACAGACAATCCTTGCATTCTTTGCCGTAAGCGCCAGCGGCACATTGCCCGCCACACAGCTTATCCCCAGCAAATCCAGTTCAGGAGAAGCAAGTGCCAGCAATATGGCGACGGCGTCATCTTGGCCGGGATCTGTGTCGATAATGATCTTGCGCGCGCTCATGTATACCTCTTCGTTGAATTTGCGCCAGAATGCGCGCAAGTTGAACCAAGCGCAACCGGGGCATCTGATTTCATTTGACGAAGAGGGGTCGTCGCGCGTAAGAAATGAACAAGTGTTCAGTTAAGGGGAGGGGGACGCAATGTTCACGGCATCTATGACATTTGATCTGGGCGAAGATGTGAATGCGCTACGCGAGATGGTGCATCGCTGGGCGCAAGAGCGCGTGAAGCCGATGGCCGCTGAGATTGACCGCACCAATGCCTTTCCAAATGATCTGTGGCGCGAGATGGGTGATCTTGGCCTTTTGGGCATCACTGTGTCTGAAGAAATGGGCGGCTCTGGCATGGGCTATCTGGCGCATGTCGTCGCGGTCGAGGAAATCGCAAGGGCCTCTGCTTCGGTGTCGCTTTCCTATGGGGCGCATTCGAATCTCTGCGTGAACCAGATCAAGCTGAACGGCACGGATGACCAGCGTGGGCGCTACTTGCCAGGGTTGATTTCGGGCGAACATGTCGGTGCCCTCGCCATGTCCGAGGCAGGCGCGGGGTCCGATGTTGTGGGCATGAAACTGCGCGCCGAAAAGAAGAATGACCGCTACATTCTGAACGGTACAAAATACTGGATTACCAATGGTCCTGATGCCGATGTATTGGTTGTCTATGCCAAGACCGACCCAGGTGCTGGCAGCAAGGGGATCACGGCGTTTCTGATCGAAAAGTCGATGACCGGATTTTCCACCAGCCCGCATTTTGACAAGCTGGGGATGCGCGGATCAAACACCGCCGAACTGGTGTTCCAGGATGTCGAAGTACCTTTCGAGAATATTCTGGGCGAAGAGGGGCGCGGCGTGCGTGTCCTTATGTCTGGACTGGATTACGAGCGCGTGGTGCTTTCAGGCATTGGCACTGGAATCATGGCCGCCTGTCTGGATGAAATCATGCCCTATTTGCGCGACCGTCACCAGTTCGGCCAGCCTATTGGCAGCTTCCAGCTGATGCAGGGCAAGATCGCCGATATGTACACCGCGATGAATTCAGCCCGTGCCTATGTCTATGAGGTGGCAAAGGCCTGCGACCGTGGCGAGGTGACCCGCGCCGATGCCGCCGCTTGCGTGCTTTATGCCTCTGAGGAAGCTATGAAACAGGCCCATCAGGCTGTTCAGGCTATGGGTGGTGCAGGTTTCATGAATGACAGCGCCGTCAGCCGCTTGTTTCGAGATGCCAAACTGATGGAAATCGGCGCTGGCACCTCTGAAATCCGGCGTATGCTGGTTGGGCGCGAATTGATGGGGGCGATGAACTAGGCGTCGGCAGAGCTTTACGGGAAAGGAAACTTCATGCGCCTGACCATTGCGCTGGCCTTATGTCTTGCCACTCCCGCTATGGGGGAGGATTTGCGCTTTCACGCGACCCCGACCGAGTCCTGCCTCGCTGAAAGCGCGGATCAGGCGCGCGAGTGTATCGGGCGCGCGGCAACCGCATGTATGGGTCAGCCGGGTGGTGACACGACGATCGGCATGGGCTTTTGTCTGGATGCAGAGCTTGGCTTTTGGGACGACAAGCTGAACGCGGCATATCAGCGCCTGCGTGCAGATATGACCGCGCAGGACAAGGCGCGGACGGATCCGGCGATC
Source organism: Roseinatronobacter sp. (assembly GCA_007126715.1). Classification (GTDB taxonomy): domain Bacteria; phylum Pseudomonadota; class Alphaproteobacteria; order Rhodobacterales; family Rhodobacteraceae; genus Roseinatronobacter. Next base: position 2,372 of record SLAT01000050.1, on the reverse strand, counting down.
TTATTGGCTGACAGTTTGCGCGACATGCAGCGCGCATGGATCGGATATCGGGATGCGCGCTGTGGTTTCGAAACCGCCCAATGGCATGGCGGCACAGGGGCCAGTCCGGCATTCCTTGGCTGCGCATTGCAGGTAACAGCCGAGCAGACGCTTTATCTTCAGTCCCTGTTGCAGGACCAGCGCTGACCATGTTGGGGCCGGGTGTTCATCAGGTGGAAAAGGGGCACTCCATCTTGAAGCGCCCCGTTGTTTTGCAGAGGGAGTGTTCAGAACTTGTGGACGTAGGAAACCGCTGCAACCCAAGGGTTTATCTTGGTTTTTCCAATCTTGTTGCCATCAAGGGTCACATCGGACTCGATGTTGATGTAGCGTATGTTGGCCCGGATCGCACTGCGTTCGTTCACAGCAAAGTCGACCCCTGCATTGACGGCCAACCCCCAAGAGTCCTTGATCTTCAGTTTACCAAGGTCGGATTTGGTGCTGAAGAAATTGGTATAGTTGATCCCTGCGCCCAGAAACGGGGTCACCGGGCTGTCATTGGTCAGGTGATAGTTCAACGACACCGTCGGTGGCAGATGCTTGGTGGTTCCCGCCACGGCGCCCCCCAGTTTGATCTTGTGCCGGAAAGGCACGGCTGCCAGCAACTCGATGCCCAGATTGTCCTTGAAAAAATACTCCGCTGTCAGGATCGGGCGCGTGCTGCTGTCAATGCGCGCGGTTGCTCCCGCAAGCGTTCCATTGCTGGATTTCGGTTTGACATGTCCAATGCCGACACCCAGCGTCCAGTCGCCCGCCTGCTGCGCCGTCGCAGCCCCGCCCGACAGCACCAGCGCCAGTGCGCAAACCGCGGGGAAAGTTATATTTTTAAATGTCATGATTGCTCCTCTCTAAACGAAGTGTGCAGATGTTGCGTGCCTTACGGCGAGGGCGCATTGACCTGCATCAAACCGCAAGCGGCCTTGGCTGTGGCGCAATGTCGCAAGCTAATGTGCCGCATCATCGCGAACAGATCGCCATAATGACCAGAACAGGGGGATAGCGCATGAAGCTCAGCTCATCAGTGCGTACCGGCTCGGATGCATTTCGCGCCAATCGCGCGGGCCACGAGGCCGCCTTGGCCGAGATTCAAGAGGCCATCGCTGTTGCACGACAGGGCGGCGGCGAAAAAGCACGCAACCGCCATCTGGCGCGCGGCAAGATGCTGCCCCGCGACCGCGTCGCCAATCTGCTGGATGCAGGCAGCCCGTTTCTGGAAATTGGCGCCACTGCGGCACATGGGCTCTATGGCGGGGCCGCGCCCTGTGCGGGGGTGATCGCCGGGATCGGTCGGGTATCTGGGCAGGACTGCATGATCATCTGCAATGATGCCACAGTAAAGGGCGGCACCTACTACCCGATGACGGTCAAGAAGCATCTGCGCGCGCAGGAAATCGCCGAGACGAACCATCTGCCTTGTGTCTATCTGGTCGATAGCGGTGGTGCCAATCTTCCCAATCAGGACGAGGTGTTCCCGGACCGCGACCATTTCGGACGCATCTTCTACAATCAGGCGCAGATGTCGGCCAAGGGGATTGCACAGATCGCTGTGGTCATGGGCTCTTGTACGGCCGGGGGGGCTTATGTGCCTGCCATGTCGGATGTCACTATCATCGTGCGCGATCAGGGCACCATCTTTCTGGCCGGACCACCGCTGGTCAAGGCCGCAACCGGTGAGGTTGTCAGTGCCGAGGATCTGGGTGGGGGCGATGTGCATACACGCCTGTCAGGTGTGGCCGATTATCTGGCCGAGGATGACACCCATGCGCTAGCACTTGCGCGCCGCGCCATAAGCCACCTGAACCGCGCAAAGCCTGCAACCGTGCAGTGGCAAACTTCCGAAGACCCGGCCTATGACCCGGAAGAGATTTTTGGCGTTGTCCCTGCGGATTTACGCACACCCTATGACATTCGCGAAGTAATTGCCCGCGTGGTCGATGGGTCACGCTTTGACGAGTTCAAACCCCGCTTTGGCGAAACGCTGGTTACAGGTTTTGCCCATGTCAGGGGATGCCCTGTCGGGATTGTCGCCAATAACGGGGTGCTTTTTTCCGACTCCGCAGTGAAGGGGGCGCATTTCGTCGAATTGTGCAGCCAGCGCCGCATACCACTGGTTTTCCTGCAAAACATCACGGGTTTCATGGTGGGGCGGAAATACGAAAACGAAGGCATCGCGCGACACGGGGCCAAGATGGTCACCGCTGTCGCGACCACGTCAGTGCCCAAGATCACCCTGCTGGTAGGCGGGTCTTTTGGCGCGGGCAATTACGGCATGTGCGGACGGGCGTTTAACCCGCGCTTTATGTGGATGTGGCCGAATGCGCGTATTTCGGTGA